>DBGGTD010000157.1:0-9661 GCA_051162585.1 Elainellaceae cyanobacterium | reverse complement strand
CGCGATCGCTCGGAACCATTTGTGCAGATTCGTGAACCTGCGTTGCGTTCTTGAATGTCACAATTCCGCTAAAGCTGATATAAAACCCCAGATCCAGAAACCGCCGAGTTTCTTCAGGGGTACCACTCCAGCAGTGCATGACACCGCGAACAGCTCCATCTTTACTCCAAATTTCTTCTAAGCGATCGGCCATTGGCATGGCCGCATCCCGGCAATGAATAATCACAGGGAGATTTAGATCGCGGGCGATCGCCAATTGAGCTTCAAATGCCAAGTGCTGCTGTTTATGGTTGTCAGACTTAAAGAAATCTAAGCCAGTTTCACCGATCGCAACAACTCGTGCATCAGATTGGGCGAGGGTTCGAATTTCGGTTGCCAAATTAGCCGTCCAACGGTCAACGTCTAATGGATGCAGCCCAACGGCAAATGATAACTCTGAGAACCGATCGGCTAAAGCCTGAATATCGGAGAACTCAGCGGGTTCGACACAGGAATGAACCATATGAACCACTCCAACATCTCGCCAATGCTGAGCTACCTCATCTAAATCAGATTGAAAGGTCTCAAAATTAAGGTGAACGTGGGTGTCTATGAGTTGCATATAACTGTTGGTATCGGGTCAACACTTTCAAGCGTTGTAGCCGAGAGTGCATCAGACATGAGACATGAGTCAAACCTATTCTGCTGCTGTTGCCGCTGTCGGGGTCGAAGTTTCGGTTGATGCAGTTTGAGTTGCGGCATCATGCATCTTCAGAACTTTTGCTAACCGCGCTTTTTTACGGTTTCCTGTGTTGGGATGCAGTACACCCTTCTTCACAGCCTTGTCAATCTTGCTATACGCAGCAGCCATCCGCTGTTGCGCGTCTTGCATAGATTCTGAACTCGGGCTAGCTGCATAGGACTCGACAGATGCGAGATAACGCTTCGTCAGCGTTTTAACGGCAGTCTTGTAAGACTTATTGCGTAAGCGGTTTCGCTCTATAACCTGAACACGCTTGATTGCAGACTTAATGTTTGGCACAGTGAATCCCCGATAATTCCTTCGATGAATTTAATGAAAAATGCTTCCCGAATTAATTATTGTAGCGAATCATCCTGCTAAATTACCAACAGTTCTTTCCTATAGCCCTACGGGCTTAGGTTTGTGTGTAGAGCCCCCGCGGCGCGGGGGGCCTACACACGTTCAACGTCCTAACGCGAGAGCGTACGGCTATAACATCTCTGAGTAAGATACGGAATCCACTAAAAATCCAGGTTAATCTAGAGATAGGGAACCGGAGGAAATTTGAATCTTATACTTGGCTACTTGGCAGAAATTCTACCGAGATGCTTCAATCAATTTTCTCCAGTTCGACTGTAACTTAATCCTGTGGCTTAGCATTCCGAGATTTCATGTGGCAATGCTGCGAATTATCACTCAGCTAGCTGAGGCACGAACTGAACTGCGGCGAATTTGCGATCGCACGCATGATGATCAGGTCGTTCACAAAGAGGCAACGGTTCGAGACGTCATCCAGACTGTAAAGCGTCAGGGGGATCAAGGTCTCCTGCACTTTACTGAAGAGTTTGACCACCAAACCTTGACCTCCGACGAACTGAGGGTCAGCGGTCCAGAATTGGACGCAGCTTATCAGCAGGTTTCCAAAGAGCTATTAGACTCGATTCGGCTCGCATCCGTTAATATTGAAGCGTTTCATCGTCAGCGCATTCCTAAGAGTTGGGTGCATTTTGGTGATAATGAAGTCGTTTTGGGCAAGCGGTATACGCCCGTTGACCGAGCGGGAATTTATGTCCCTGGGGGGCGAGCTTCCTACCCAAGTACGGTATTGATGAATGCCATTCCGGCTAAGGTGGCGCAGGTTCCTCGTATTGCGATGGTGACCCCGCCCGGCTCCGGAAAGTCAGTCAACCCAGCGGTGTTAGTGGCGGCTCAAGAAGCTGGAGTTCATGAGATCTATCGAGTGGGTGGAGCGCAGGCGATCGCCGCGCTAGCTTACGGCACTGAAAGTATCCCGAAAGTAGACGTCATTACGGGGCCCGGCAATATCTACGTCACCCTTGCCAAAAAGCTCGTCTACGGCACCGTCGGGATCGATTCTCTAGCAGGGCCTTCTGAGGTCTTAATTATTGCTGATTCTGATGCTAATCCGGCTCATGTGGCTGCCGATTTGCTGGCCCAGGCTGAACATGATCCAATGGCAGCAGCTATCTTACTAACGCCCGACTCCGCGCTGGCGCGCCAAGTTGTAGCCGAGGTTCAAAATCAGCTTGTCAATCATCCACGCCGCATCGAGACCGAAAAGGCGATCGCCCATCACGGTCTTGTCGTCATCGTGGATTCGTTGAAGACAGCGGCTGAGCTATCCAATGAATTTGCCCCGGAGCATCTTGAGCTTGAGATATCCGATCCATGGGGATTGATAGACCATATTCGCCATGCTGGAGCAATTTTCTTTGGGTATTCTACTCCTGAAGCGGTTGGCGACTATTTGGCAGGCCCCAACCATACGCTGCCTACATCGGGTTCGGCGCGATATGCGTCGGCGCTGGGTGTTGAGACGTTCATGAAACACTCCAGCTTAATCCAGTATTCTCACACGGCGCTGTATCAGGTTGCTAACGAAATTGATTTGCTAGCAATGGCTGAGGGGTTGTCATCTCATGCGGCGTCGGTGAGGTTGAGAATCGAAAAGCCAGCAGATCAGCAGGCCGACGATTCGCTACATCCAGACTAGGATATAGCCCTACGGGCTTAGGTTTGTGTGTAGAGCCCCCGCGGCGCGCGGGTTCTACACATGTTCAGCGTCCTAACGCGAGAGAGTAAGGCTATATGGATCTGATTGATTGACAAAGCTCTAACTGCTGGCGGCTATTTCTCCTAACGGAGACGACGGAGACGCTTCGCGTTTCTTGAATGCCGCAGGTGCTACGCGAAGTGTTACCGCAAGGGTGCGCCTACACAGAGTCGGCGGAGGCCGACTAAGTAACCCGCGAGAGGGGTTTGCTCGTGTAGCAACAGTTTACTCTGCGAGCAGCCGCAAAGCGTCTACAACCGCCACACACCAATAATTTGTCAGTCAATCAGGTAATGGATCGCTTTACTGAGCAGAGGGATGCTCCAAAAACTGCCTTAAGCGCATCAAGTTTATAGTTTGTCCTAAGCTCAGCGGTAGGACTGAGACCCCTTCCAGGCATGACTGAATCCAGCCGTCACCCCAATGCCATTCATGAAATCCGTCGATGCCTTCACTGATTAGAAGACGTAGGCAGTGAGGGTCTATAGTGTCGACCTGATGTTGAACGGTTACTGGACCTAGCCAACTCTTGAATATCAATCCAGCACTCAATTCGTCTGGAAGATCGGTTGTGAACTGTTGCGGCCACAGCCACCGTCGAAACTGCTCCGGACGCAGCAAGCTTTTTCGAATCATATCGTCTGAAGCATCGACCTCAATTCGGAGCCGACTTTGCTGAAAGTTGCCTAGCATAGCAGCAGAAATAGATAATGGCGTTTGACTTTCAGTATGCCAGAGGGAATCTGCATTGGGGGAAAGTGGCGATCGCCCGCCATGGACGTTGACTAAGGCTCTGAATTAAGAATTGTGGGAATCTCATGATGGAGGAGCCGAGATTCGGTATGACAAATATAGTCTTATGCTCTCGCGTCAGGACGTTAAACGTGGGGTGAGCCCCCGCGCCGCGGGGCTCACCACACAAACCTGAGTCCGTAGGACTATAATGCGGGCGAATTAGTCAAATAGATACCATGATGCAGATTTCTCGAATCATCGCTAAGACCTGGACGTATTTTTTACTAGGCTTCAGCATGACGCTGCTCATCGCAGGATGCAACATTGTGCAGTTGCGAGAATCTGCTCCTCCCCCAAGTGTCGAGCCAGTTCCAACCCCCACATTGCCAGACTGGATTGAGAGCATCAGCCCGACTGAGCAAGCCGAACCGCTCGCACAAATTCGGATTCGCTTCACCGATCCGCTGATCCCGGTCGAGGATTTAGCCAACCCCGAGTCACGAGAGGTGCTGCAAAACTTTGAAGTGGTGCCTCCTTTACCCGGACAATTTCGGTTTTTGACCCCGCGTATGGTGGGCTTTCAAGCCGATCAAGCTTTGCCGAAAGCTACCCGATTTCGCGTCACTCTCAAAGCAGGCTTAGCCGATTTAAGCGATCGCCAGCTTGATCAAGATTTTGTCTGGACGTTCAAGACAGAACCGATTCAGCTCACCAACCTGCCGGGAACGACGGAATTCCCAGAATCGGAATTGCCTCCGATTGAGTTGCAGCCAACGCTGAGCGTGACCTCCAATGTTGAACTCAATCTGAGATCATTGCGAGAACATGCCCGGCTGGTTCCTGCCGACGGAGAGGATTTGGTCAGGCTCACTGTTGAATCTGCGGATGATTCTGACCCAGAGTCTCAAGCGGTTAGAAATACGCCTCAAGAAAGGTTTGACCTGTCAGCGCGGCAGTGGATTTATCAGATTGCACCCCAGCGACAGCTTGCCCAGGCAACCCGCTATACGTTGGAATTTGCGCCAGGGATTTTGCCTGCGGGGGGTAATTTAGCCAGTGAGATGGCATTTACTAGCCAGGTAAAAACCTACGGGCCGCTGAGTTTTGAAGGGTTGGAACTGGTTGATCCAGCGAGTGCGGGCGGAGCCTATGGACGATTTATTAAAGGACGACCACAGCTCGCGTTTAACAATGGGTTGGTGGCAGCCTCTGCCACAGAGAATATTGCGGTCGATCCGCCCCCGAAAGACACGCCCCCACTGGTGAGAGCCTATGAGGGCGATCGCCTCGTCAGTCTAAACCCGTGGGCATTAGAGCCCACCACTGCTTATACCATCACCTTAGGAGCCGACCTCGAAGACCAATATGGGCAAACGTTAGAGGAGCCTATAACCGTTCGCTATGAAACGGGCGATTTGGCAGGCGACTTCTGGGCACCCAACGGACTCAATATTTTCCCGGCGGGGCAAGATTTGCAGCTCAATATCTCCGCCGTGAATCTGCCCGAAGATCAATATAAAGCTGCCTATCGCGTCGTGCAGCCCAGCGATTTGGTTTACACCGATTCTGCCTATCCGAGAAACCAGGGAACGGATTTGCTGTCCGATCCGGCGAACTGGCAAACGGTTCCAGTAGAGCTACAAACCAATGAACCGACTGAGATTGCCGTGCCGCTGCGAGAAAGAATCAATGGCAATACGGGAATGCTCGCCTATGGCGTCCAGGCACGGACTGGGCAGTATTCCGTAGACGGTCGGCAGGAATGGCGCGAACCGACTTTCTATGGATTAGTGCAGTTGACGAATCTAGGCGTGTTTGCCCAGTGGTTCCCTGAATCGGGCGTGGTGCGCGTTCAACATTTATCAGACGGCTCCAGCGTCGGGAATGCGCAAATCGAGATTTACGAGTCAAGGCTGGATGCCGAAACCCGCACCGCGACGTCGCCCTGCTTTACCGGACAAGCGGATCAATCCGGCATGTTGACGCTGGGAGCCTCCGATTTGCGCCCGTGCATGCAGGGTAATGCTCAGTTTGCTGATGCCCCGGATCTGCTCGCGATCGCCCGGGAAGGGCAGGATTGGGCGTTTGCGCGCACCTTCCAGTACAGCGGCGCGTGGGGCTACGGCATTGATGGCGGTTGGAGCAGCAGCCAACCCGAATCGCGAGGCACGATTTTCTCCGATCGCAACCTGTATCAACCGGGCGAGACCGCTTATTTCACCGGAGCCGCCTACTTCTTGCAGAACGGAACGCTCCAACAAGACCCAAACGTTTCTTATACGGTGACGCTGGATGACCCCAACGGCAACACCATCGAGCTCGGCACTCAAACGACCAACCCGTTCGGCACCTTCTCTCTGGAATGGGCGATCGCCCCTGATCAACCGCTGGGCTTCTACACGATTCGCGCCAAGGCTGATAGTAGCCCGACCAATGGCACTAATACTGGCACTAATACTGGCAAAGAAATCACGGGTGAGTTTCGCATCGCCGAATTTAAGCCCCCCAACTTTAAGGTAGACTTGACGCTCGATCAACAAGTTGCGGGGTCGGGAGACGAAATCACTGCATCGGCGCAGAGCAACTATTTATTTGGCCCCCCTGTTGAAGGCGGCGAAGTCAGCTACTACGTCACGCGCCAGCGAACCCAGTTCACTCCAGAGGCTTGGAATCAATTCTCGTTTGGGCGGCAGTGGTTTTGGCCGGAAGAGGCTCCCTCCGTATCCAGTGATGTCTTGCAACGGAGTGAATCCCTCAGCGACGAGGGTAGCGGTGAGGTGACCGTCGAGGTTGCCGAAGATTTGCCCTATCCGATGACCTATCGCGTGGATGCTGAGGTATCGGACGTATCGAACCTGTCGGTGACAGCGTCGCAGACCTTTACGGCATTACCGGGCGATCGCCTGATTGGGCTCCAGAGTGATTTTGTCGCTGAGGTAGACGAAGAATTTCCCATCCAGATTATCGTCACTGACCCTGAGGGCAATGCGGTATCAGGGCAGCGGGTGCAGCTTGAACTCCAAAAAATGAACTACAGCGGCGTTACGCAGGTAATTGCCGGTAGCGCCACTGCTCGCAACCAGGTGGAGTATGAGACCGTGGGTGAGACGACCGTGCGGTCGGGCGATCAGCCGCAGTCGGTGATGCTGACCCCCAGCGAATCTGGGTCGTATCGCATCCGCGCCAACTTTGCTAATGCCAATGATGAATCGACGGCCACCGAGACGCAGATTTGGGTGACTGGAAATACGCCCGTCTATTGGGGAGGCCGCTACACCAACGATCGCCTTGAACTGAAGCTCAACAAAGACCGCTACCAATTGGGCGAAACTGCGACAGTTCTCATCCAGTCGCCCTATGAAGACGCCGAACTCTATTTCGCTATCGTCCGGCACGACACCATTTACCAGACTGTAACGACGGTACAAGGGGGCGCGCCTCAGATTCAGTTTGAGGTCACCCCAGACATGCTGCCCAATGCAGCCGTGGAAGCCGTGCTGGTGCGCAAGGGCGAACCACTATCTCAGGTTGAGGTAGGAACTGTAGAAGATCTGGCTCGCATTGGCTTTGCGCCCTTTGAAACGAGCCTGGACAGCAAGTATTTGGATTTGCAAGTCGATCTGGCGGAGGAGTCGCTGAAACCTGGCGGCGAGCAGTCTGTGAATTTCAACCTGACGGACGGGGATGGGCAGCCTGTTCAGGGGCACATCACCGTGATGGCGGTAAATGAAGCGGTCTTACAGCTGAGCGATTATCGCGTACCCGATTTGGTCGAAACGGTCTATGCCAAACAGCCCATTTCGGTGCGCTTTGCCGATAATCGCCCCGAAGTCGTCTTGACTCCCCTCTCATCTCCGTTAGAAAAAGGCTGGGGATATGGGGGCGGCCTCTCCAGCGGCACGGGAGACACCCGCATTCGCACTGAGTTTAAGGCGATCGCCTACTATAACGGGTCAGTGCTTACTGATGCCAATGGTCGCGCGTCGGTGGATTTCACTTTGCCAGATGACCTTACCACCTGGCGAGTGATGGCGATCGCCACCGACGGGAATTTGCGCTTTGCCACCCGCACCGACACGACGTTCATCTCGACCCAGCCGCTGGTGACGAATCCGATTCTGCCGCAGTTTGCCCGTCCGGGCGATCGCATCGAGGCAGGACTTTCTGTGACCAACAATACGGGTGAATCCGGCAGGCTCAATATTACTGGAACGGTCGGCGGTGCGCTGCAACTGGCAGATGATGCCTCTGCCAGTCTAGAAACCCAAGTCGAATCGGGAACCCAAGCCTATCGATTTCCTATGGTGGCAACGGGCGCAGACGAGGGCACGATCCAGTTCACTAGCCAGCTCGACGGGTTTTCGGATGCGTTTGAATTTCCGCTCGAAATTCGCACCAACCAGATCACTGAGCAGGTGGTAGAAACGGGCGTCACTGCTAGCCAAGCCCAGATTCTCTTCAACGTCACCGAAAACGTGCCCCCAGATACGGGCGGCATCGACCTCACCCTTGCCAGCACCCTGATTCCTGAAATCAACGCCCCGGCACAGCAGGTACTCAACCAGGAACAGCTTCCCTTTTTGGAACCTGCGGCCAGCCAGTTGGCGATCGCCACCAGCCTACAATCTCTCTCGCAAACCGTGGGGCAGAGCTTTGCTCAGTTTGAGCCGACCCAGCAAGCCAGCCAAGCCCTCAGCCGATTGAGAGAGCTGCAGCGCCCCGATGGCGGATTTGCCTCCTATCCAGGGCAGGAGCAGTCTGACCCCTATGTGACCCCCTATGCGGCGGAGGCGATCGCCCGCGCCGTTGATGCATTCTCAGACACGTCTGCCGCCCCGGATGCGGAGAGGGTGAGCCAACTGCGCCGCTATTTGCAAGACATTCTGGCGAATCCTAGCCAATATGACTACTGCAAACAGCAGCTCTGCCAAAATCAGGTGCGCCTGCGGGCTCTGACTGCCCTGGCTGCCTTTGGCGATGTGCGTAATTCCTTCGTTGCAGATATCTATGGGCAGCGATCGCAGTTTGACCCGGTGACGCAAATCAAGCTGGCGCGACATCTGGCTCAGCTTCCCGACTGGCAGTCTCAAGCCGACGAACTGGCAAACGATCTGCAAGAAACGGTCTATCAAACCAGCCGTAGCGCGACGGTCAATTTGCCCCGTACCTGGCAGTGGCTCAGTTCTCCGACGGCAGTGCAGGCACAAGCATTGCGCCTCTTCATTGCCCGCGACAGCCCCCCCGAACTGATCGATCGCCTGGTGCGCGGCTTGCTCGATCAGCGGCGAGATGGCGTCTGGGATAGCACCTACGACAACGCCGAAGCACTGCTGGCACTGGTGAACTATAGTCAGTTGCAGCCCACTCCGCCTGACTTTTCCGCCACCGCGCAACTGAATAACCAACCTTTTCTCTCGGCTGAGTTTGAGGGCTACAGCACCCCCAGCACTGCCGAGAGCATCCCCATGGCAGACCTCCAGCGCGGGCGCAATCTGCTCACCTTGCAAAAAACAGGCGACGGATTGCTGCACTATCTGGCTGCCTATCGCTATCGACTCGAAGGCGACCAGCCCGGACGGCTGAGCGGGTTGCGGGTGACGCGCACGATTCGCCCTGCTAATCAGGATGAAGTCCTCAAAGAGTATGACCTCTATGTAGTAGACGACCCACTTTCACTCCCACCCGGTCAGGTCTATGACGTGGGGCTAGAAATCATCACCGACCATTCTGTCGATCATGTCGTCATCACTGACCCCCTCCCCGCTGGATTTGAAGCCGTGGATGAAAGCTTCCAAACCGCTAATCCCTACTTTCAAGCTCGCAGTGATAGTTGGCAGGTCGGCTATCAAACGATTTATAAGGATCGGATTGTGGCCTATGGCGATCGCCTCGACCCCGGTGTGTATAGTCTCCACTACCTCGTGCGATCGGTGACGCCCGGCACCTACCATTACCCTGGAGCCGAAGCGCATTTAGAATATGCCCCCGAAGAGTTTGGGCGATCGGCATCATCTACCTTGCGCGTGGTGGAATAGCATATGCTGTAGCAAGATTCTACTCACATTCTTGAGATTAGCGATGCAACTCAAACTCACCCAGGTGTTTCAGAAAGTGCCTGAAGGCTATATCGG
>DBGGTD010000156.1:0-3238 GCA_051162585.1 Elainellaceae cyanobacterium | reverse complement strand
GCAGCATCCGGCTTGCCTGTTCCGCGACAGGATCACGCAACGGCAGCCGCACGAATGGCGCTAGATATGCAAAGCGAGATTACTCGATTTGTCCGCAATGATAACCAACCCTTTCAGCTTCGCATCGGCATCAATACAGGGTCTGTCGTAGCGGGAGTGATTGGCATTAAAAAGTTTAGCTATGACCTATGGGGTGACACCGTCAATATCGCAAATCGCATGGAGTCGACGGGCGAACCTGGACGTGTTCAGGTCACACCCAGCACCTATGAATGTCTCAAGGCTAACTTCAATTTAGAGCCACGGGGATCGGTCGCCATTAAGGGGCGGGGTGAAATGCTCACCTATTGGTTAATTGATTCAAAGTAAGCCCGACTCAGAACGGCAGGCGATCGCTTGCCAGCCAGGACGCTCACTCAATCCAGCAAAAATCATCTATTTTGATTGCAAGTGATTGCAAGATTCGATTAGCGGCTAAGCAGTCGCTCAGACGACGCCCAAGCAGGAGTGTGCTTTAGAAAACAGCGTACTTCTGGGCTCGCCAACACTTGACCGTCTTCAGTCAAGATAAAGTGCTGTCCTGGATAATATCCTGCTAATACGAGTCGGAGAACCAGTTCTCCTATTTCTGATTTGGTAAGGGCACGTTTCATGGTGGTTTCCTCTAAAACTTAGAGCCAACACTAGATTCACAATCTAGTTATATAGCAATCCCAGATGGGTTGTGAGCGGTTTAGGATCGCTATATATAGCCCTACGGGCTCAGGTTTGTGTGTAGACCCCGCGCGCCGCGCGGGGTCTACACACGTTCAGCGTCCTAACGCGAGAGCGTAAGGCTATATTTCCTAATCTATAGGTTTGACCTGCTGATCAAGAGGAGCGATAGGTCACCTCTTGAAGTGGCCGATGACTACTTTCACCTTAGGTAGATTTACAGGCTGCAACTTCACCAGAAAGAGGGACTCTAGTCGTCTAGTCGAGTTCCTCTAATCGGGGGATATCATCCTCCTGCTATCGGAGTATCCCATCGGGGCGATCGCGCTAATTTTATCCAAAATTTACGCCCAGCAACGTTGAACGTTGAGTTGGTGAGGGTACCCTAAAATGTGTCGACAATACCTCAGAACGTTTGCCAGCATGGACGCGTGTGAGATGACATCTTGTTGCTTAGCGCCATAGCACTTTTATTATTCGGCCTTATTGATATCCTTGTATGTGCAAATATGTCTTATGAATTCCTTACGGACCTATATCAAAGCATGGACTCTTAAATATCTGCCGCTTTTGCCTCAATTTAGGCGACAACAGCAAGTCGAGCATTTAGAGCGGTGTCTCAAGCGCTGCAATTCGCGCGAACCGAGCTTATAGAACCGCATTCACCACTCTAACGGGCTCTAGTAGTGAGTGAAACTCATACTATTGAGTTGAAACGGCACGATGAGCGTTGACGGTAGTGCTAGTTGGCTATGCCAGGTTTAGACCATCCGCCCTCGTAACTCGTTTCAAGCGTTGGCCGATTGTTGAACTATCTGTTAGGAAAGGTTGGCAAATCAACCGCTGCTAACGATGCACGTTTTTTAAGCGGGCGGGTTGGATACACTAATGGAGACGGACAGGTTAAGCGATTGATCACAGGGGCAGCTTGCTCTGATGAATTGTGCTGTTGGGTATCTGCAGCAGGAGTCTCAGAAGAAGGGCTATCTTGAGCGGGCATGGGTGGTGCATCAGTTAACGGAACTGACTTTGAATGATTGGGATCAGGCAAATCGATAGACCACTTCGAGCTTACTTGGGAGGCTTGACTCTCTTGCGGAGATGAAGCGACCGCAGGCTGATCCTCAGATTTTGAAGACATCGAGAGGGGATGCCCCGGTTTAGAGAAAATGGAGGGAGGCACGTCTGAGCCAGAAAATGCCTCAAAATCTTGAGCTGATTGAGCTTTAAGAACGTCGTCTGCCGACGCATCGACCAATTTAGCCAAATCGCGCCACAGGGCATCATCGTCCGTCGATGATGATGCGACACTGTCCGATGTTTGGAGCGCAGGCATTGCGGTGTCTAAATCAGAGTTTAGCCCCACGGCCTCGGAGGGAGTAGCAGATGAAGGGGCGATCGCCTCATTGTCCGGGTCGATTGATGTGCGCGCCAGCTCCGAAAGCGTTGTTTGAAATCGTGCTTGAGTTGGAGATAGGCAGGGTTCGTCGGTGAACGAGACGGGGGATAGATGAGTCGCCTTCTCTGTGGAGGAATTGTCAATCTCGACGGGGGAATTTAGGTCTGGATTTTGCTCTGATGAAATTACTTGGGGTACATCCGTCGCTGGTCCAGAATCGGGCTGAGCCGACCAAGGCTTGATATGATGAACTCTGGGCAAGAAGGGCTGAGCGAGTGCTGTGCCTTGCAAATTAGGTAATATTGGATCAACGTGATCCTGGTTCTCTGCCTGATTTGCAATCGAGTCATAGCTAGGTGGTGGAACTTCGAGGCATTTTTCTAACGCTACCTTGAACTGCATCGTATAACGTTGCTGACGTTGAAGACGCATCTGCAAATCTCGGCATAGATGCTCAGACTGCTTTAGCTCACGAGATTGCTCAGCGTGGCTCGTTTGGAGCTGCGTATGGTCTTGCTCAATCTGAACCACCCTCTCTTGACTAGCTTGGAGCTGATGGTTCAACGTTTCAATCAGAATTTCTTGACGCTGATGAGTTTGCTGGGCATACTCTAGCTGATTTAACAGATAGTCGACTTGCCCCTGTGTTGCAGATCCGTCTGAAGAGCCTAAACGAATTGATTCAGCCTCTTGCGATCGCACCACCTCAGATTGCAACGCTTGCTGACCTTGTTCAAGCTCGTGTTCAAGGCGCGTAATTCGTTCCATCAAGACATGGTTGCACTGATTCAATTCCTGAATGAGCTGAATCAGCTCGGCATTGTTGAGCTGACTCATATCCTCATTGGGTGAATTTGGATGACTGTCGGGGGGATTAGACTGCATAATTCCTTGAGTGTATAGAGACTGTCGATGGATCGCATCTATGCTGATTGCGTTTGGAAATTCGACGGTTTGCCAATCGTCTCTGGGTGATGAAGCAGATGATTCACCAAAGGTGCTTTTATTGTTAGGATTCGGTTCTCCCAAACTGAAGGGCAATCCCAAACTGGCAAAATCTGCGAATTGGGAAAAATCTGAGTGGCTGTTTGGCTTATTTTCCTCAGTCATGGCTCTGTTGGAATA
>DBGGTD010000155.1:0-4892 GCA_051162585.1 Elainellaceae cyanobacterium | reverse complement strand
TCGGTATCCGGTATTAGTCCGACCCAAAGTCTCGGTGGATGTCCTGGACAAGCAGCTCAACTAGAATATTGGCTGCGTCCTGCAAGTTTGTTAGATACCGAAAACATCGGTTAAAGTGAGCCTCATATACACTGGGTTCATCAGTCCTGAGTCCTCGACTCGATAGGAAATGGCGATCGCTAAATTTCGCGAGTAGATAAACGCGGACATAGCGGAGCGTTGCTAACGCCGCCTGAGCGTCTTCTGATAGGGCATGAGATCCCTTATTGCGTTGAAGAAACTGCATCTCCAGCAGCCGAGTCTCTTGCACCAAGGCCAGAACAGCTTTCTGAATCTCATCCTCAGGCGTTAATGCTGACATGGCCTGAAGCTGCTTCACACTTTCTCGAATCACCCGAAGGCGACTGTCAATGGCCGCAGGATGTTCACGAAATGAGACGGATGACACTTGCTCAAGGTCGTGCGTCGGTTCAGGAAATAACTCTTCCCACTGGTGCACAAGTTCAACAAAGGGCGGGAAGTCAAATTCGCCAGTGGTCTGAATTTCTTGAAGGCTCAGCGCCAATAACCGTTGCTGATACTGAAGCCTCTGGCGAGATGGTGATGGAGAATTCATGATTAAAACCTGTGGTAATTGGACACGAAATGATTCAGTCGAGCTGTTGAAACTCATCTGAGAGGGCATCAACCTCTTCAAGGGCATGGAGTTGATTGAGTAAGCCAAGTTGAGCCTGATAGAACAGCTCATCTCGTAATAGAGCAATGCGGCTGTCAAAACTGCGCTGTACGTCTGCCCGCCGTCGAAACGATTCCAGCTTCAATACCATTGCTGCACTGGTAATCATGCTGATCGCAAAAAGCAGCATCGGAATCAGAACAGCTCCAAGTTCACCGTGTCGTATCCGTTGAATAAATAAATCAGTAGCCAGTTCTGCCTTTAGCGAGCCCGATAGAAGGCTTCCTGTCTCACTAAAGTGGAGTGCATAGATATCTGGGGCTTCCTGCTCTAGGTAGGCGAGAGGGCCAACTTGGCGCAATTGCTCTTCAGCATCCGTTTGCACTTGAATCAGCTGTTGCTGGAGCGCTTGGGCATCACGAGTATAGCCCTCGGCAATATGACACTCGCCCCGGAGCTGTTCAGTTGGAATCTGAGAGCGGTCTTGATCCAAGTCTGCATAGAACCCAAACGCCTCAAGGAACAAAATGTTACGTTCAGGACTTCCTTCTGGCAGTTCTAGAATCCTCTCCGTCAGTTCATTACAGCGAGTCTGACGCTCATCTCTTGCTGTGTTTAGGAGGCTAATCTGCTTCAGGCCCGCCTCATAGCGCGCCTGGATTACCTCCTCGGCCTGCCTCACCGCCCAAAGTTGCGTTAAATAGGGTTCATCGGTGGTCAGGAAGAGCGATGGGCCAGCTAACGAGGAAATAAATCCCTGTAAGAGTGCAAGCCCCGCAAGATTGACCCATCGCTTTCGAGTTTCCCGCGTCCATTCGGTGATCACCCGCTGAGCCATTCCATTCATGATGCTTAAGCTCAGCGAACTAAAGGTGAGCGCTAGTGGAAGGCTGAGTAGCCCTAGGCTGGAAAACGGGACAAATAAAATACGAGTGACCGGTAAGATGGTCAGAGCATTGATTCCAGCAATCAGCCATGTCTTCACTTTGATGTCCTTTACAAGCGTAGAATCCACATAGGCATTTCCGTGTAGACTGTGGAGATCGGGCGAGACTAAACTACGGATAAATTGAACAACTCGTTTCCAGTACGAAGGTTTCAGAGTCGTTAATACCCGCTCCTGCTTTGCATGTTTTATCAGAGCTGCATACGCTGCCTGACTTTCAATCCAGACACTCAGTTCATCTGGGTGATTCTTGATATAGGCGGATAAGGAAGTAATCTTCGAATGTTGATCCATGGTGATGTCCTCAACCAAATATGAATGAAAGAAAATACATCGAGTCTTGTAGGACGTAAGGCGTAACCCTATTCCAAGGGTTTTAGCCCCAAATGAGCCCGTTCTTGTGAAGTCAGGGGCTGTAAGGAGAGGGATGGATCGTCATCAGCCACACGCAGATAAGCAGGATAGACATCCTCATCAACGGGTTCTACCTGCCAATCCTTGACTTGCTTCCAGGTATAGCGATGACGATGCAGTGAAATGCCAGGGCCAAAGAAGAATCCAGTCAGTTCTCCAGAGTCTGGCCCCGTTGGGGGAAGGTTCACATCCATCAGTTCCTGTGGAAGGACTGTGGGTCTGCGGGTCACTTGGTATTGCTCACTGCGGCCAGAAGACTGTTGGTATCCCTGGGCTCCCTGCTGGGCATTGTGAGAGAGCGTCACACTCTGGATCAATCCTTCGTATTCTCCAATTTGCTTTGAAATCCAGTCCGCTGAAATCGGATCCATGCCAAAGATGGCCCAGTGGCGGCATAGACCTAAAATACTTTTGGCTAAGTCTTCAGAATAGGTGCGCATAAATGCTGCAATGCTCTGAAAGGCAATGACGACACATACCCCTGCCCCTCGACCTAAGGCGACCAAGTCTTCTAATCGAACAAATCGCCCTGCTGCGGTCGCTTCATCGATATAAAGCCAAATACGTCGAGTGCGACTCTCCGGTAAGGCATTCAGTTCAGAAACGACAAACTGGAGGATGAGCGTGTTCACCAGCTTAAGGGTTGCCTGATAGACCGGATCACTGCCGAGAATCAGCACTTCTTCCCGCTTCATCCACTCTTTCAGGCTCATTTTGTGTGGGGCCTGCTCCCACCGAGCAGCCACAATCGAGAGGAGTTGTAGCTTGGATTGAATGGTGGTGAGAATTTCATTCGGCCCCTGCTTTTTTCTCTCCAGCAACTCGGACAGTTCTTGGGGACGTGGATGATGGCGTTGGAGGAAGTCTCGGAGGTCATCCAAATTGCTGCTTAACAAGATAAGATGGCGTAAAGTCCAGTGAATTCCGTAGGCACGCTGGAGGGCAACAATAATGGCTCGAAGCAGAATCTTTCCCGTATCAGCAAAGTAGCGATTTTCATGACCACCTTTGCCGCTTGATTCATCAGCAAAGAGGGTAGCCGCAAATTCCAGAGCCATCCCCTCCCCCACAATATCTCTGGCAATGCCCCAGCCAATCGCTCGTGAATCCAGGGGATTCCAGATTGTAAACGGGACGCCGAGAGCAAATAAGAATCGGGGCATATCGCGCTTGGCATCTAGGACAATGGCTCGCATATCCGGGACAAGGCCGACGCCAGCTAATCCCCGTCGCTGACTCATCATCACTTTCTGGAACGTACTTTTCCCGGTACCCGTATTGCCAAACAACACCATATGAGTTGGTTCATGTCTCTCAATGATGAAAGCAGCTCCCCATGGAATAAGTCCACGAGTAAAGATATAGCGCCATGCGGCTGCGATCGCCTGAGAAGTTTGCTGACGAAAGCCTCGCAGCAGCGTCTCTGATGCTGGTACTGGATGGCTTGATAACGCAGGTGTTATCATTCCACCCGCAAGTAAACTGAGTAGTAATCGGGAGGGAAGCGGGACTCCAAGCAAATAAGTCACCATGTAGGTCACTGTTGTGGCGAGTCCTACTTTTACCACTAGCGGTCCTGTGTGCTTAAGCACCTGAATCAAAGCGTGCTGAAACGTACTTCGTTGAATGGAATGTGTGATGTTGAGCACCACTAAGGCTTGTGCTGAAACACTCGCCACTCCCACCATCTGACCAATCCAGTTATCAGGGTTGTAATAACTCAATTCAGCATGATTCAGAATTTTCTCGGTAACGGTTTTACCGAGAGAAAATAATGGTCGATAGGTGAAGTAAGTCGTACCCACTGTAATCGCCAAGCGGACAACTGAATCTTTCATCGGATGAATACCCTTTATGGAGAATTAGCGGTTTCGGCGTCGAATGCGATTGATATGGGCTTGAGGGAATAGCCAGCCGAGGTAGAGGAAAATGAACAGCACACCCCAGACAGTGGTTAACACCAACCATCGAGGAACCGGGGTGTAGCGCTCCAAAAGATGGAGCATCAAAACGGAGAGGGCGGGAGCAAGCAGTAACAGAAAAATGGAGAGTAACCCCCATCGCAAAAATGAGGCCACCACGGTCATCCCGTCCAGATGAAGGATTTCTACTTCCTCTGACCAGCCAAAGCGGGTAAAACGGAACGTCCAAAAGGTGAGAAAGAACAGGAGGGTATAGTGGAAGAATTTAGTGGTGATCAGCCACATTGGCACGATGCCGTAGACACGGTTGTATTCAACGGGCATGGCTGCAATGACTTCGAAAATCATGGGATGCAACCACGCCCAAAGAGGAACAACCAATAACGTGATCACCACATCACGAAACAGTTTGTTCATGACATATTAGTCAGTAAGAAACGTTTGGAGATTACGGGTTAGATTTGATGTGAGGCTTCGGACACTCAAAGGTTTCGAGGTTACAGTCGTTGTGGACTGCAAATAGGAGGAGCCCTCCCATCGCCGTTATTCCCAACACCGTTCCGAAGAATCCGGCCAATGCACAAGTCCACACGGCTCGTGATACAGGCATTTGCTGAATACCACCGAGCTTGCGTTGGAGCAGGTGGGCAACTTTATCGGTTTCTCGCCGAACGTCATATACGGAGGCTTTGAAATCCCTCAGATTGGCTTGTAGTGCTTCCGCTAACTCAGGTAGAGGTGCAACACTCAGACGACAGTGAGTCACCACCAAAATACAAAACCACATCGCATCGTCGTCGCGGATATCCAGTAATTGAGCGATGCGAAGAATTTTGGCTTTCGTTTCCTCAGATTCATTGGCGAGGATCTCGGCATAAATTTCTGAACGATAGTCTCGTCCGTCTTGTTTGAGAGTCCTCTTAATTGGCTTAGG
>DBGGTD010000154.1:0-5108 GCA_051162585.1 Elainellaceae cyanobacterium | reverse complement strand
TTACGTAACGACTGTCCCCAGATGTAAAGGATATAATCTCCATCCACCACGCGACCCTGATCATCAATTGCCACGACGCGATCCGCATCCCCATCAAAGGCAAAGCCCAAATCAGCCCCTTGGTTTTTCACCGCAGCTTTTAAGGATTCAAGATGAGTTGAGCCACAGTTGACATTGATGCGATCGCCATCCGGCTGATCGTGAATGCAAATCACCTCCGCCCCCGTAGTTCGAAATGCGACCGGAGCAAGCCAGGCAGCTGCACCCCATGCGAGATCCAGCACGATTTTCATGCCCTGGAGATCAATCGGTACATGAAATGACTGATATAGAGAATGGAGGTAATGCTCTAGCAAGTCTGAACGATTTGTATACCGATTCCATTGAGGCATTGGGTGCTTAGCAGTATGGCTGATCGGCTGAGTCGCCTGCCCTCGAAGAGACACTTCAATTTGCGCTTGCAGATCAGGCGACAGCTTCGCGCCATTCGCCCCAAAAAACTTGATGCCGTTATCTTCTGGGGGGTTATGGCTCGCTGATACCATCACACCACCAATTGCAGAGGTTGTATGTGTCAGGTAGGCGATCGCAGGCGTAGGGCATAAGCCAATATTCCAAACATCTAGTCCCGATGCCGTCAACCCAGCAGAAAGTGATAGAGACAACATTTCACTCGAATTGCGAGAATCTTGCCCCACGATAATCGCACCTGTCTGCCCACTGAGCTGAAGAATTCGTCCTGCCCAAAATCCGACCTGCATCGCTAGTGAGGCGGTTAGCAATTTCCCGGCATGTCCCCGAATTCCGTCTGTCCCAAACAAACGACCCGACGGAAGCACTAACGGGTGCCAGGTTCCAATCTCAATCGGATGAATGTCGGACGCACGCTGTGAACCAGAACGGAACCCTCCGTGGGACGATACAGCAGATAAAACCATGCTCAAACACTCCACACACATCACACTCACAGTGGAGCATAGCACCTCTGTGAACAATTCTTAAATCGTTATAGCCCTACGGGCTCAGATTTGTGTGTAGACCCTCGCTGCGCGCGGGCTCTGCACACGTTTGGCGCCCTAACGCGAGGGCGTAAGGCTATATCTATAACAGGTACACATTAGTCATGTCTACGGAAACACATAGATCAGGTCAGGATAGAGTGCCTTATTTAGGCGCAAGTCCAGCGGTCATCCATCGGCTGAATGCTGATAGCTGAATGCTGATAGCCATAGCCGATCCAAACCCGCAACGTTGTTTTCTAACAAGCGCCTGCTAAACTCCAACCTGAGCCAGCAGGGGCTCTATGGTTTCTCTGGTGAGCCCCTGCTCGATGTAGCGTGGTTCAGCCGGATTGTATGGCCCTTCTAAGCGATCGATTGCGATAATGTCAGCCTCATCCGGTAAAACTGGAATATCAGGATCGAATGCCGTTGGGCGCATCAGAGAACTCGAAAAACCTCGAAAGATAGCGATCTGATCGTCTTCGTCACCAATCTTCGCCGTCACCATCAACACTTCTTGAGGACGCTTGAGGGTATATTGTTCTAACCGATAACCGATAGAGCGATTCACAATTTCATTCACATGTTGGTTTAGTGACAGGGATATTCACAACCCATCTGGGATTGCATTAGTGCTCAATTGCAGAACGCCCCCGTTTACCCAATCGGATTAAGACAAAATATCCAAAATATGCCACATAAATAATTAAGCCTACGATGCCGAAAAAGCCTAAGAAAGGTTGGTTTAGCTCAGAGTGAAAGTATTCTTGAAAGAGCATCGGTGCTTCACGCCAGACCTGGCAGAACGGCGTGTCAAAGGTAGCGGTGGAAATCGCACACTGAAGGAATGGAATGGTGGCGATCGCCCCTAATAAACAGTAGACACTCGCTGCCCACCGCCACGACGTAAATGTCACCTTTAGCGGCGTGCGTTGCTGATCGTCAATTTCTTCGTTGAGGTCAACCCAAAACCACAGACTAATCGGAATCAAGATTCGAGCTAAAAAACTCACCCCAAAACTAAACGGAAAATTGCCAATCAGCAAATAGACGGTGATTGCCAGCAACCTCGATCCCCGCCAATAAATAATGAGCAATCGCTGCATTGCTTCGGCTTTGCGGACAAACGCCCACACCATTAACACGAAGGGAAGCATCACTGTAAAGATCAGCGCTAAACGGTAATCCATCCAAACGAGCGATCGCAGCAGCTCTTGAGACATAGCTCACTCTTTAACAATTCTATCTGTGACAAAACATCCGTCTTTAAGACTAACACCTGGTTGTTTTGAAACGACTTACCGCTTGCTATACCACCGAAACAAAATCCCTGCCAAACGATTTGAATCGTGTCGAACCAGATTCGAGTGAGGGTCTTCATGCATGACGTTAGCGATGACAATACGTCGCCCTGATTGAAGCACGCCCTCACGGTCAAAGAAAACCGGATGGGAGCCTTCTTGGGCATAGCGAATCAGAGCTTGAGCGGAGGGTGTCTTTTTATGAATTAAGACGGCATCGAATAGCTTGCGCCCACAGGCTTGATCGATCATGCGAATGTGGTCAGACACCGCATAACCTTGGGTTTCTCCAGGCTGGGTCATAATATTGCAGACATAAATGCGCGGCACGTCTCGTTCGGCGATCGCTTCTGCAATTTCGGGCACCAGCAGATTAGGAATAACGCTGGTATATAAACTGCCTGGACCAATCACAATAAAGTCGGCTTCGTGAATGGCCTGCACTGCACGCGGCAGCGCGGGAGGATTAGACGGCGTGCAGCCAATTCTGACAATCGTGCCATTCGCCTCAGTGATGCTCGATTCTCCTTCGATGCGGCGTCCGTCAGAAAGCTCCGCCCAGAGGCGCATGTCGATGAGCGTAGCAGGTAGTACCTGACCGCGTACGGCTAATACCTTTGAGCTTGCTGCGATCGCCCGTTCCAAATCACCCGTGACCTCGCTCATCGCCGTTAAAAACAAATTGCCAAAGCTATGCCCAACCAGTCCATTTCCAGCCCGAAATCGATACTGAAACAGCTCGGTCAATAGTTTTTCCTCATCGGCGAGAGCCGCAATGCAATTACGAATATCGCCAGGGGGCAGCACCCCAATTTCTCGCCTCAGTCGCCCTGATGAACCACCATCATCAGCGACTGTCACAATGGCTGTAATATTGGCGCTATATTTCTTTAACCCCCGCAGCAGGGTTGATAAGCCGGTTCCGCCACCAATCACGACGATCTTAGGACCTCGATTGAGGCGACGATAAGACGTCAGCACGTCAATCAGCTCTTCTTCGCCTTCGGGCATCAACACTTCAGTGATGGCGTTGAGGGTGCGCGACTGACCAAGCACCAGCAACAGCAACCCAACGGCTAACACAATCGGACCGCTCACATAGTTGGGTACCAGTTCAGTGACAAATCGTAGCGATCGCGCAATGAGTTGCCCCAAATAGAAAACCGGCGTGCGGTTTGCCCAAATTGCCAACCCCAACCCGAGTAATACAACCCCAATTGCACTGAGGAGTAGCCAACGTTTAACAAACAAACCAGGCGCTAGCCACTTAAACCATTGATTGACGCGGCTAGGGGCGCGGTAGCTGGATTCGTGTTTGAGATACTTTAGCGCTCTCTTTAATAACTTATTTTGCATGACTGACTTCGACAGGATTGACCAAGGGTCACCAAACACACTATTGAACGTAGTATTAAGCTGGAATACTCAGGAGACAACCGTTAGGTAAACATTGGAGTATTGGGTATTGAATGAACAGCCCAATCCAAACGTTGACATTTGAAATCTAAGCCGTGGAACTTGAAACCTAAAACTTGAGACTTGAACCCTGGTACTCATGGGACTTACGCAATTCACGATAATTTGCCCCCCTTGGCGCAGCCTGTCCGTAGGACGTAAACTTAGGAGACATCAGATTGAAAGTCCCCCACATGTGGAGGATCTAAAAGAGCAAATGCGTAAGTCCTGACTCATTCGCTTTAGGTTGAACGAAGGATTGTGCTCGTTGCATCTGGTTGAATCTGTCTGGTTGCATCTGATTAATTGTCCGTCTCGTTACATCCTCTATCCGCATAGAACCACTAAAACTAGATACGAGACTCAAGTTTACGATTAATTTATTGAATTTTAAGGAGACGCAAATCATCAGAATGCCACTGAAGAATGACGCTACATGTCAAGCACCCCAAACCTAAAAGCCATACCGTAGGTTTATTATTAACAAATTATTTATAGCGATCCTAAATCGCTTGTGAATTTAGACAACCAGCAATTTGACTCTCAGTCAAACTTAATCATTACCCCTCACCATAACTAATTGGTTACGCATTGATTGCTTTAGTTACTATCAAATCATGGGAAGCCTTACTATTGATCCACCAATAATCCACCAAAATGTTAGCTATGGCGATCATGTTCGATAATAGCCAAGACTCGTTGATTGACGATGAAAGGCACCAAGCAAGTTACCATGATTGTTCGGTAGCATCGCAAGTATTCCTCCTGCGAGATGCAGCAGAGATATTGCGAGTCCTAATATTCCGAGTGTGAAAGCTAGACAGTGTGCATCTCAACCTCAATGGCGATCGTTTTTGCCCGATCGGTGGATGACGACTCGCCCATTGCAAGATCTAGACTATGGAACAAAGATTCTATTTTGTGTGTTCACTTTTGATGATGTATGAACGAACCGCTGATCGAGCTTAGAGGCGTCAGTAAACGATTCGGATCAAACGCAGTGTTAGATGACGTTGATCTAACAATCCATCGAGGAGAAGCTGTTGCCATCATCGGTCCATCAGGAACAGGCAAATCGACAATTCTGAGAATTATTGCAGGGTTGCTCCTTCCTGATGCAGGCGACATTTATATCCAGGGGAGAAAACGAGCGGGGCTAATCGAAGATTCACCTGACTCAATCGGGATCGGAATGGTCTTCCAACAGGCTGCACTATTTGACTCGCTGACCGTTGACGAAAATGTTGGCTTCCTCCTATACGAGCACTCCAAGCTGCCCGCTCAACGAATTCACGAATTGGTCGAAGACTCTTTAGAAATGGTCGGGCTTTCTGGAATCGCCTCCCAATAT
>DBGGTD010000153.1:0-8366 GCA_051162585.1 Elainellaceae cyanobacterium | reverse complement strand
GGCAACCCGTTGATACTCTCTACATCATGCTTGAAGGCACACTCGTTGTTTCAATTGCTGCCTTAGGCGATCGCGAAGTTGCACGCCTCTCGATGGGGGAGGTTGTGGGAGAAATGTCGTTTGTTGATGCCCGCCCGCCGTCTGCTACCGTCAAAACCTTAGAGCGATCGCTTGTGTTGTCTATTCCACGCTCAAAGCTAGCAGCCAAACTCCAAGACGACATCGGGTTTGCTGCACGATTTTATCGAGCCCTTGCAATTTTGTTGTCCAATCGGCTTAGAGGCACGGTCAAGCAGCTTGGATATAGCCAAGACCAATCTAGTCAGTCAACCCGCCCTCAGAGTGATTCAGTCCACTCAGACACCATTAAAATTGCTCAAGCCCGTTTTGAGGACTTGCTCAGACGGCTTAAGGGCAACAGTATGGTTGAATAACAGCACTTGCTAGCTCATATAACTCTACGCCTCGCGTTAGGACGCTGCGTGGGTTCTACACACAAATCTGAGCCCGTAGAGTCATACCATGAGACGCAAATTGGAGCTAAGAATGGCCGTTAGAGATGCCAAACTTTATTTGATGCCAAAACTATATTTTTGGACTTGACCCAATCGCAAATTGCTGTAGAAAAAGTTCGGGAATCCCTAGCAGCGGAGTATCTAGAACCGAATCTAGTAAGGCGATCGCTCCATATATCATCTCAACAGAAGGGTGAAATTCCTAATCCCTCTACTAGAGCGAGTTCAAAGTTTGGGAGGTAACGTTATGGCATTAACTCGTTGGGAACCGTTCCGTGAAATTGATACGCTACAGCGCCAAGTCAATCGTTTATTTGACGAACTTGCAGTCCCTTCAAACCGCTGGGAAAACGGTGCGCTATCATTTGCTCCAGCCGCTGAGATAAGCGAAACGGATGATGCGATTCACCTGAAACTTGAAGTTCCAGGCATGGATGCAAAAGACCTGTCTATCGAGGTGACGGCAGATGCGGTGTCGATCAGCGGTGAGCGCAAGTCTGAAACCAAAACCGACGAGGGTGGCATCACGCGGAGTGAATTCCGTTACGGCACATTCCAGCGTGTCATTCCGTTGGCGAAACGTGTTCAAAACGACCAGGTAAAAGCTGACTATAAGGATGGCATTCTGAGGATGACGCTGCCTAAGGCAGAAGAAGAGAAAAATAAAGTTGTCAAGGTCAACGTTGGCTAGCAACTCGGTAGATTCCTAAGTTTGAAGAAGCTAGAGATTTAGCTTTTCCAGTGCCTTACACAAAATTGGCTGGATTTGCACACAGGCTAAATAGCAATCCCATGCTAGGGTCTCTCGCAGTCCAGTCAATTTTGTAATGATCTGAATATCGACTCAGGAGAGCCAAAATGCCATCCCCTAAGCGCCCATTTCGTCCCTTTAAACAATTGATTAGTTACGTTGCAGCCGCTCTAATTAGCGTCGTCCTGACCTTGGCTGCAATCAATTTATTCCCGTCAGTACTGCTTCCAAAATCCTATGCTACGTCTGCGCCTCCAGCATTACAAGCTCAGGTTCAGGCTCCAACGCCAAACGCGGCCCCCGTTCCACTACCCAGCAATCGGGGGTTTGTTGCCACCGCAATTAATCAGGTTGGCCCAGCTGTCGTTCGGCTTGATACCGAACGGGTTGTATCTCGCAATAGACCCGATCCATTTATGAATGACCCATTCTTTCGGCAGTTTTTTGGAGACGAAGCATTTCCCAGAATGCCAGAAGAATTTCGCCAGCGCGGACAAGGATCTGGGTTTATTGTCGATTCGAGTGGAATTGTATTGACCAATGCTCACGTGGTCAGTGGGGCAGATACGGTCACGGTAACCCTCCGTGATGGACGTACCTTCCAGGGTGAGGTGAAAGGGGCTGATGAGACGATGGATTTGGCCGTTGTCAAGATAGACGGGGCAGATTTACCAGTAGCGCCTCTGGGCAAATCTGATGACGTTCAGGTTGGAGATTGGGCGATCGCCGTGGGTAATCCATTAGGGTTAGACAATACGGTGACGCTAGGGATTGTCAGCACTCTCAATCGCTCTAGCAGTCAAGTCGGCGTTCCAGACAAACGTATCGACTTTATCCAAACTGATGCGGCGATTAATCCGGGCAACTCGGGGGGGCCACTCGTTAATGACCAGGGTGACGTGATCGGCATCAACACTGCAATTCGTGCAGATGCAGAAGGGATTGGTTTCGCCATTCCAATTGATACCGCTAAGTCAGTTCAAGATCGGCTGGCGCGGGGCGAGCAGATTCCCCACCCGTTCATTGGCATCCGTATGACCATGCTCACGCCTGAGGTGGCTAAGCAGATCAACGATGATCCAAACTCAATCATCACTGTCCCCGAAATCAATGGAGTATTGGTGGTCGAAATTGTACCAAATAGCCCGGCTGCTCAGGCAGGGCTTCGCCGAGGAGACATCATCACTCAGATTGAGGGCGAATCTATCGAATCTGGAGAGCAGTTGCAGCGCAAGGTTGAACAGAGCGAAATCGGTCAAGCGCTCAGATTTAGCGTACAACGGGGCGATCGCACACAAACTTTGACAGTTCGTCCGGCTGAGCTACAAGAAATGGCTCCTCAACGTCGGTAATATAGTCCTACGGGCTTAGATTTGTGTGTAGAACCCGCGCAGCGCGCGGGCTCTACACACGTTCAACGTCCTAACGCGAGAGCGTATATAATATAGCGATCTTAAATCGCTAGCGAATTGTGTATGAGCGATGGGGTGGACAACGCCCACCCCATCGCTCACAACCCATCTAGGATTGCTAAGTCGGTGGTCACAATTAACTATAAAACCCATAAAACCTTACGCTGCCCGCGCCGCGGGCAGCGTAAGGTTTTATGGGTTTTAATTGTGCCGAGGTACTTATAGATGTGTAGACTATTCAAGAGATTGGGTACAAACGGACTCTTAGCCAAACAGCACAAAACAGAAAACATCTGGTAAAGTTGCTGAGAAATCAGTTATGGCATTACACTCTCGCGTTAGAACGTCAAACGTGTGTCCCTTATCTGTTTAATATTCATGAGTCTGATTCAAACTCGGCTACAGTCTTTGGCAACATTTATCGGCATCCTATTGCTCAGCGCTAGTCCCGTTTCGACAGGCATGGCGATCGCCGCATTCGTTCCGTCAGACAGCGCGACACAATCTATCGACACAGCAGTATCTCAAACTGAAAGACGAAACTCCTCACTTTGCCCAGAATCTCTATCATCAACTATCGATGCCATTATTCAAGGTTCAGCCTTTTCAACAAGTCGGTGGGGAATCTTAGTCGAGCCGCTTTCCGCCTCCGAACCCCTATACAGCTATCAAGAGGATGATTTTTTAATCCCTGCCTCTAACGTTAAGCTCCTGACGACCGCAGCTGCTTTAAAAACGCTTGATACTCGACAGCCCTACAATTCTGCTTCTATTAGAGAGCGGGTACGATTCATCAACCTAACCAGTGATAATCAGTCTGCCGATGCCTTATTGCGATATCTAGGCGGGCCTCACGTGATTAAAGATATCCTGACACCTTTAGGAATCAATCCTAATAGCTATCGGCAAGTCGATGGGTCGGGGCTATCTCGATATAATATGGCCACTGCATCCACATTCGTCGCCATCCTGAAAGCGATGCATCGGGATGAAGAAGGAAATATATTCTATGCGTCTTTGCCCATTGCTGGCATGAGTGGAACGCTTCGATATCGTTTTCAAAATACGTCGGTTCAGGGTCAACTTCGCGCCAAGACAGGAACGTTAAGAGGAGTTAGGGCCTTGTCAGGATTTCTTGAACACCCTGATTATGATGTTCTAGTATTTAGCATCATGGTGAACCAACCCAATCAATCGGGACAGGTTCTTTTAGGAGCAATTGATCAAATTGTTGTGCGACTCAGCCAACTTAGATCTTGTGATTAAAGACACTCCTGGTACGATTTGAGATGCTGCTTAGCCTTAATTTTATAGATACTAGGGTAATGATGTTTTTTCCTAAAAGTGTTGAAAACATTCAAGATATGGGCACTCTGATGGGAGATACACTACGTACAAGTTTTCCTGTACGTCATGTAGGTTAGACTCAGGGTATTCGTTGGATGGGTTCTGCATTCATTCTTCATCTTTGCAAGCGTTTGAATATCAGAACTCCACGTCTTTGCACTCGCGACGGGAATGAGGAAGTCCCAAAATGTTGGTTTGTCCCCACTGTCAATTTGAAAACCCATCTGACCACAAATTTTGTCAAAAATGTGGGACTTCGTTACATCAAGCAAAGTCCTATGGCACTGAATCTGACAATGATATTGACCGGCAAATAGATGTTGACAAATCGTCGTCTCAAGTAATTTGGCAAGCCGTCTTATCTAGCACCTATCGTCGCCTCGATTCAAAACCCTTTCAACCCACAGAGGCTGCATCCCGCTCCTTATCCTCTGCATCAGAGACCTCATCTCTACAATCAGATCTATCAGATCTACTAGAAGGCAAGTGTTTAGACATCAATAGGCGATATCAGCTTTTAGAACCGTTACCAGATTTGACTGCTTCACCTGCAAAGGCAGATGTCGATGTAGAGGTGAGAGTTCTAGATCGCCATCCGTTTGAACCTTCAAGGCTCGAAGCATTTATTGAAACTCGCCTAGATCACCCGGACGATGAGATAGATTCAAATGTTGAACTCAATGAGTTGTCTGAGTCTTTGCCCGCGATCGCTCATACATATTTAAGTCTCCAACATCAGCTCTATCCCTCATTGCCTCAAATCCACGATGCTTGGGAACAAAATGGAGCCGTCATTGTGCTACTCGAAGATCGAGATGCGTTACCTATTTTTTCTAATATCCTCAACGAGAACATTCTGCCCATTCAGGTTGTCCACTGGCTTTATGATATGACCGAGCTGTGGGGTGCGCTGAAACGCTATCACTGTCGACAGAGTCTGCTAGAGTTAACAAATTTGCGTATCGATGAAGATCAGATTTTGTGCCTGAGGCGGCTCTACATAGATAATCGCGATGATGATGTCAAGCTCAAAGATTTAGGTTACCTTTGGACTACAATTCTTCAACGCTCTGAGTGGTCACAGTCCGATGAGATTATACAGGTTAGCCAAGAGTTAGAATGTGGCTCAATTTCAACCCTTACCGATTTGAGGTCACGGTTAGAGATCATTGCTGATCAACTTCAATTGGATGAACAGTCCAGCTTTGTTAACTCTGAACTGTTAGATGACTTTTCAGGCTATAGCGGTGTCGATGATAGTGACAGCGAGGACACCATACCCATGGATAAGATAAATCCTCAGCGATCAATAAACACTCCTGAACGTGATCAGCTTGACTTGGCAGACGCTGATTCAGAATTTTCGGATGCATTTAGATCAGATGATTCGGGGCTTCCAGATACACATGAAGACATTGCTGGCGATGGGGATGACGTTCCGACTGTTGTGCTGCCTATGCAGCTCTTTAGTTTGACTGACACAGGACGAACCGACATCGGGCGCCAGCGAGAGCATAACGAAGACTGTTTCAGCATTCATACAGAAATTCGCAAGCAAGAAAATCCAGTAGGACGAATATTAAAAGCCAAAGGATTGTATATCCTGTGTGACGGCATGGGAGGCCATGAGGGCGGCGAAGTTGCGAGCGCTTTAGCAGTAGAGACGCTGAAAAGCTACTTCAAAACTCGGTGGACCGATCAAATACCCACCGACGACATGATTCGCGAAGCAATTTATTTGGCAAACCAAAAAATTTATGAACTAAACCAGGCTAATGCTTGCCATGGAAGCGGACGCATGGGCACCACGCTAGTGATGCTTTTGGTTCAAGATACTAAGGCTGCGATCGCCCATGTCGGTGACAGTCGGCTCTATCAGCTAACTCGGAAGCGCGGTTTAGAGCAAATGACCGTCGATCACGAAGTTGGGCAACGTGAAATTTCGAGAGGGGTTGAACCTGCAGTCGCATATGCACGACCTGATGCCTATCAGCTGACGCAGGCCCTTGGTCCTCGGGATGAGACATTTATCAATCCCGATATTCAATTTGTAGATATCAGCGAGGATACCCTCTTTGTGCTGTGTTCAGACGGTCTTACAGACAACGACGCACTGGAGAATCATTCCACAGAATATCTTGATCCCATGCTGAGTTCTCAGGCTAATCTTGACGAGAGCATTAATCATCTTATTGAGCTTGCTAACCACCATAATGGCCATGACAATATCACTATCATCCTAGCTAGGGTCAAGCTTAAGCCCTACATAGAATCGCTCCGACAAGGATAGTGTTGCAGTACTGGCTGATGGAGAACCTAAAATCAGATAACAATCCTAAATTATTTTGCCTCTCACTCACGCATCAGACTCCATCGATCTAACCTCGATAAGCATTAGGGCTGGTTGTCTAAACGATAACTCAGGCAAGACCATCGACAAATAAGGATGATCAGTCATCCTCTTCCCAACTTTCGACCGCCAAAAGCGCACTAATTGGATCTTGCATTGAGAACTCAAATTCCTCAAGTTCTCGCTTCCAATATGACCACTCATCTCCGAAGAGTAGTGCCACTTTCCAAAGGCGATCGCTCTGGCGAATCACTTTCGAATCGACAAGAGAACGCACTTTGCGTTGGAACTTCACCATAGGGTGAATAACCTGCTGGATCATAACTCCTTCATTCCGGATTTTCAAATGCTTGTTCAAAAAGAGCTGGGTAGATTACAACACTTCAGATTTTGATGCAGCTATCCGTGTTGCCTATATTCTTACTTGACCCAGTATATTACTCCTTTAAGTACCTTAGCACACCAGATACTTATACGGAATCTTCAAATCTGTTTTTTACGCCACAGTAAATTCGCACTTCCTAATAGATGAACCGATTTGGATAAGTAGAGCTTACATTAAGAGCATTATGTCACGAGCTGCATACTAAAGTCTTACGGACTCAGGTTTATGTATAGAGCCCTCGCGCCGCGGGGGCTCTATACACGTTTAACGTCCTAACGTGAGAGCGTAAGGCTATAAAACGTCAGCTAAGATTGGTAAGGACTCTGGAGTAATAATATATTAATGCTGAAATCTTGTTTATCTGATTCAGCATTCTATATAATTAGAGTTTTGGGAAGGTTTCAAACAGAGAGGAAGCTACATGTCGAGATATCGAGGCCCTCGCCTCAGAGTTGTTCGTCGTCTTGGTGAGTTACCAGGTTTAACTCGCAAGAGCGCTCGTCGGGCATATCCGCCTGGTCAACACGGGCAAGCGCGTCGTAAACGCTCTGAATACGCAGTTCGTCTTGAGGAGAAGCAAAAGCTCCGCTATAACTATGGGCTGACTGAACGGCAGCTTTTGCGGTACGTGAAGAAGGCCCGTCGCGCGGTCGGATCCACGGGGGAAGTATTGCTTCAGCTTTTGGAAATGCGGTTAGACAATACGATTTTTCGCCTCGGCATGGCACCGACGATCCCTTCGGCTCGCCAGCTCGTGAATCATGGTCATGTCACGGTGAATGGGCGCGTTTTGAATATTCCAAGCTATCAGTGTAGGCCTGGTGATGTGATTTCGGTGCGCGATCGCTCTCGTAGTATTGTTGAAACCAACCTCCAATTTCCTGGTCTAGCCAATATTCCCAGTCATCTAGAGTTTGATAAAGAAAAGATCATTGGCAAAGTTAACGGCGTGATTGATCGAGAGTGGATTGCACTCCAAATCAATGAACTGCTGGTGGTTGAGTATTACTCTAGACAGGCATAACGCTTACATGTCGATTCTGCTATTTCGACCGTCTCCGATTTCTTTAACGCTTTTCTACGGATCGATATAGGTGATTGATTGGATGTCCCCTGAGCTATAAGCTCTGGGGCATCAGTTTTTCATATCGCAATTTGCCTGCACCACGTACAGAAATGGTTGTATGGAGCGCGGCGCAGCCCACGCGTTCATACTTATCAAGCGCACACCACTATATTTATCTGACCTATCCACCAATTTGAGACATGGTCCGCTGATAGGCACCCGTCGTGCCTGACTCGCGCTGTTTGTAATTAATCTCAGGCTTAAGCGCTAGCAGATTTGCTACCTGTGCTCGGATCTGGTCAATCGGTTGCCCAGATCTCAGGGCTGATTTCAGATCGATTTGCCCCATTTCGTTGAGGAGACACGGGCGCAGCCAGCCATCGGCAGAAAGTCGCATTCGATTGCAGCGATCGCAGAAACACTCAGACATTTGGCTAATAAAGCCTAAGGTGCCTTTTGCATTTGGAATTTTAAATACATCAGCAGGACCATTGCCCCGAACATATGCCTCCATGAGCCCCCATCGATCGCGAATTTGTT
>DBGGTD010000152.1:0-3497 GCA_051162585.1 Elainellaceae cyanobacterium | reverse complement strand
TCCCAACAAGACCGTGTTTGTACTGTGCCGAACTTCCAATCCATCAGCTACTGATGTGCAAGACTATCCGACTACCGAATCTCCGCTTTATCTTCACGTTGTCACCGAGGCGCAACGGTGGGGCACAACAGAACAACTAGCACTAGAAGTAGGAACAACAACGCCCGATGTGTTAGCCAGAATCAGGGCGATCGCCCCAGAACGGCTTATCCTAGTGAGAAGTATTTGGCAAGAAGATGTTAACCTAACCCAAATCTTGGCAGCCGGGTTAAATCGCAATGGAGACGGGTTGTTGGTTCCAATTCCCCAAGACTGGCTGAGCCAAGTGAATTTGGCTGATCAGGTGCGATCGCTGCAAGAACAGGTCAATCAAGCTAGAGCGCAGAAGGTTCAAGAACATATCAGTTGCGATGTATGGGTTTCCAACGTTTGCGTCTTAGAGCAACATCCCCACCAAGATTTGATTTTGCAACTATATGATGTAGGCTGCATTCTTTTTGGCGAATTTGTCCAAGCTTCTGGCGCTGTGTTTCCCTACTATATTGACCTCCGCAAAATTATTTCCAACCCCCAACTATTTCAACAAGTATTGAACGCCTACGCAGCCATTCTCAAAGACCTCCGCTTCGATCGGATTGCGGGCATTCCCTATGGTTCGTTACCGACTGCGACCGGGTTAGCACTTCAGCTCAATCGTCCGATGATTTTTCCTCGGAAAGAGGTCAAAGCCCACGGCACCCGCCGATTAGTTGAAGGTAACTTTGAGCTAGGAGAAACGGCGGTGGTGGTCGATGATATTTTGATTAGCGGCAATAGCGTGATGGAAGGAGCTGCAAAACTCAAATCAGTAGGCCTAAACGTAGACGATATTGTAGTGCTTTTGGATCATGAACAAGACGTTAAAGGTAGATTGCAAGCCAATGGCTATCACGCTCATTCGGTTCTAACCATTTCGGAGGTTACAGAAACCCTGTACCAGGCAGGTCGAATCAGTGAAGCAGATATTAAAATCTTTGCAGAGACTTAAAATTTCTTCTCACACGCCACGGGTGATCCCTTGACATTCCAGTAGTTGCAGCAGAATCGATACCTGCATAGACCTAAAAAAGGACAACTGCTATATAGCAATCTCAGATGGGTTGTGAGTGGTGGGGCGGTCGGCGACCGCCCCACCACTCACACAAAATTCACAAGCGATTTAGGATCGCTATAGCTGTCCCATCATGGTGGTACAACATGATTGTTTGATGTCCAAATTGTTTGGGTCAACTCCCAGCACTTCTGCTCGCAGAATCATTTTGTCCTCTGTTTCGTTGATCTCAACAGCAGGTTCCCAGGGTGCCATTCTTCCCTGATCTACTTTTGCTATGCTGTTCATGTTGTCAAATAGTTCATCCATTTGACGACGGAAACTATTCATTTCGCGGAAAGGTTCCCATCGAACAAGAGTCATAAGAGTTCCTCCAAGTTAGTCTGTATGGGGTGCAAACGTAATACAAATACTGAATTACTGCATAACCAAATCTTTCCCGCCAGTAGTTAGAAAGGAAAGTTCAAACCCATCTAGTACAAGACGGCGGAAGTTTCATAACCATAGTGTGAGCGTCTCGCTCACGTCGCGGGCAAGATGCTCAACCAACATCTGTCTCCAGAAAGAGATCTAAATCTTCGATCAGCAATGCCTTCAAAATTGTCAATGACTGACGTGATGATTCACAAATTTAACAAAATCTTATTTTAAAGTCTGGATTATCAGACAGAACCAGTGTAGTATGTTGAAGTTAGAATTAAACCTTCCCTCTCGCAACAGGTAATTTCCATGAAGTGGAATTGGACTCTTGCAAATCTAATGTTAGCAGCAAGCCAGATTGGCAGGCAGAGCGCTGCTGCGACAATTTTAGATTTGGGCAAAGGGTCTGGCGCGCTATTTGGCATCGGATTTACCTATATGGGCGATCGCAGGATTGATCTATCTTTCCTAGTTGATGAAATCGGCGTAGCGCGTGTGGAGCGCCGTATCAACGGAGTAGATCATCCGATCGGGCGAAGCGGGAGGTACAGGAGCAGCATTACCGTACCTTTAATGCATTAGAAGAATCTAACATCGATTTTTCTAACCCCCGCTTCTAGCCAACAGAAGCGGGGGTTGTTTTGCTTTGAATTCTACAAGGCTTTTCAATCGTTTAACAGTAGTCGAGCACTCGCTTCTTCTTGGTTTGTAAGGGTTTTGAGCGTGAATCATCATCGACCTAAATTGAAGGGAGCCTTCGAAGTATGTTGAAGTTCACCTATGCGGAAACAGGGTTGCATATGAGCGCTCAGTTCAATCTGTCAGCGAATGGATTGAGTTGAGGATACGCTTATCTTGGCAGGTCAGTCACCCGCTCCGACTTGAGCGATGTGTGGCTTCGTTCCTGCTGCCTGCTGCTCTGATAGATTCTACCGTGCTGCATGATGTAGTACGGTTTGAACGATATGGGGTTGTGGAATGGGCGATCGCAGATGCTGAATTTGTCGAAATCACTCTAACTGGGATTTGGCTATCGTCTAGCCACTCTGATATTGAGGGTGTGTTTGTAATCGAACTGAGCGATCGCACCGAAGGCATCATCATCGGGCTCTGGCAAAAATCTCAGCTTCACATCTCAGCATTACAAGGGTGAGATATCACGGGTCAACACGCTCGCGCATTTCCAGAAATTGTGTCTAGAATGGCACGTTCGTCCGGAATGGACCCGGTAAGAGCTGATGCTATCCAGCAGCGGTGATTGCAGCCTTACACTCTCGTTAGGACGCTAAACGCGTGTACCTGCGCGGCGCGCGGGTTCCATAAACAAATCTGAGCCCGTAGGGTCATACCAACGTTCTGTTGACACTTGTAGTATGTATGTAGTATTAATGTAATATGTTTAATGAGTCACTCATTGAGTGTGCGTCGTGTGTCCAATAGTTCGCTATTTTTCATGTCATTGATGGGCTAAACGTGTCCCCCCGAACTGATGTTCGCCGCACAGTTAGCTCAGTTAATGCCGTGAGTTTTGGGGAGATTTTGAGATGTTAGCGTTTGTCTTTACGCGAAATCGTTATTCCAAGGTATTGAGATTTCAATCCTTAAATTCGGTGTCCCAACCTGATTCGTTTAATCACCTATTTGACGAACACAGGTCGAATTCACAAAACGCGACGACGTCTTATCGCGCAACTGAAGCATTGTATTGGTTGGAACGTCGCCCAATCTGGTGACCAACGCCTAGTAATTGGAAAGAATAGACCGCTTTAATGCGATCGCCAGTGCGATCGCATCCATGTCGTTGAGGAATCTATCAGCCATGTTGATGCTTGTAACACGCTCCTATGCGGGCGAAAAAGACTTAGAGTCAATTGTCAATCTGCTTAATGATTGTGAGGTCGTTGATTGTTTGGATGAGTACCACACCGTATCTGACCTCCAAATGGAGTTTAGTGCGCCCCATGTCGACCCCGATCGCGACCTGAGG
>DBGGTD010000151.1:0-10365 GCA_051162585.1 Elainellaceae cyanobacterium | reverse complement strand
TTTCGCTCTCGAAAAACCCCAACGGAGTCGTCGAGTCAAAGCGATGAGGTTCGGCTGTGGCATCGTGAATGCGATCGGCTAACTCCATCCGGTTATCGCCGTTGGCAGCAATCACGAGGATATTTGCAATAGAATCTTGATCGGTGGCAGGAGAGACTGAGCCACCGGGCGATCGCGCCCACTGAGCAAACAGGTCGATGAGGCGGTGGGTTTTGCCACTCCGGGTAGAGCCAACAATCCAAATCGAGTCAGAAGACACTAATACTCCTGAAATGAGTTTGATATTATACTATAGCGATCCTAAATCGCTTGCGAATTGTGTATAAGCGGTGGGGTGGGCGCTGCCCACCCCACCGCTTACAGCTCATTTAGGGTCTACGTACCTTAACCCTAGCGAATACAGCGAATTTACCGTTAAATCTACACTGCTCGGTTCGTCGCCTCGCCTGTTGATGCCTAAGCTAAATGACACGTATTCGCTGTAGGCATTTCACATGATTTCACCTCCGAAATTTATACAATTCTCAGCGTTCTATCTGAATATCTGGCACTGAGTGGGCTATGGTTTTGTTGGCTCACAACAATCACACTCAGTAGTTCATTGACTCATCATATCGACGCTTAATGTTGTCTTCGAACAGTTTTAGCAACACACCTGCCGTCCTCCCATGAAATCATCTATTTCAAACACTGTTAAAGGAATATTCCAAGCTGCAAATCAATGGTTTTTGCGAACACCCGAACGAGCCCTTGATGAAGCCTACGATGCAGCGTTATCGATTAAGGCGATTGAAGATACTCACTTTGATGGGAGGCGCATATCACCAGACTATGGCAATTACAGCAATAGCGTTAATGCCTATTTTCAAGCGGAACTCAAAAAATATTTAAAGATTGCCAAGATGAGATTGGCTGAGTTTAAGGCAAGCAGTTCGCTGTTTCGCACCTCGAACTTTTCTAATTCACTCGCCCGCAATTCGACAGACATTCAAATCGATGAAAACTCTGCCGATGGGCAGACCATTGATGTCATCGACAAACCCCGCACTATTCTTAAAAAGCTTAAGTTTATTGATGAGGTTTTAGTCCGATATAGCGCTGAGAAAAAATCAGAACCTCAATCAGAAAAACGGCGTTCATCCCAAAATGGCGATCGCTCCGGGCGATTTAAATCTGATTTGTCGTCTCTATCAGCGGCCAAGTCTGCTGAGGCGAATACCCCAACCGCGAGGCAGATGTATCAGAACAGCACCTTTCGAGATAGCCCTAGTTCTGACAATGAATCATTCGTCGATAAGACGGGAGTGCTGCCCCGCTCGATTTTGAGAACTGTCGATCGAATTAAGCGAGAACTGGATCCAAAAGCTGAAAATGAGATCGTTGAAGAATTTCGAGATTCAAAAACTCGAACGATTGTCTCTCTTCGATTTATTTTGCTGTTGATCATTATCCCATTGCTGACTCAACAGGTGTCTAAAAACTTTGTTGTCGGCCCGATTGTTGATTATTTTAGAGGCGATCAGCCCTCACAAGTCTTCTTAAATACAGAAATGGAAGAAGAGGCCCTTTCTGAACTCCAGCGATACGAAGAACGATTTAGATTTGAAATTTTGATCGGAAAAATCCCCCCTATTTCGGAGGAAGAAATTGAATCACAGGTTAAAGAGAGGGCAGAAGAAATCGAAAACCAGTATCGAAAATACAGTTCTGATGCGATTAAAAATGTATTCTCTGACATTTTATCAGTACTCGCATTTGCGGGCGTTTTGGTCAGCAGTAAACGAGAGATTGCGATTTTAAAATCATTTGTAGATGAACTCATTTACGGACTGAGCGATAGCGCTAAGGCATTTATCATCATTTTGTTTACAGACATGTTTGTCGGATTCCACTCTCCTCACGGGTGGGAAGTCTTGCTTGAGGGCATTTCTCGACACTTTGGGTTTCCGGCTAATCGAGACTTTATCTTCTTATTTATTGCGACGTTTCCGGTGATTCTCGACACCGTGTTTAAATACTGGATTTTCCGATATTTAAATCGAATTTCACCGTCAGCCGTGGCAACGTATAAGAATATGAATGAAACCTAATCAAAGGTCACTCAAATTGCTTTAAAGAAAGCCAATGATTAGACCTAAAATGGCTCCGGCAGGCACCAACTGCCACGTCGGTGTTTTGTAGCGCAGGAGAGCAGCTAGAGCGGCGATGCCAATGGCGATCGCCCCTAGAGACATCGGCCAAGTCTCTTGCAAAAATGCAGACTGGGCAATAGGAATCAATGCTGCGGCGATCGCCCCTAACACCCCCGGCATGACGCCTCTCAGAAAGCCTTTGATCCACGGATTTTGTCGCAGCTTGAGCAGCAGCGGCGATGCCAGCATGATGAATGCAAATGACGGCAAGAAAATGGCGATCGCCGATACGAGCGCGCCCAGGCAGCCTGCCACCTTATAGCCAATAAACGCCGACGTTAACACCACCGGCCCTGGGCTCAACTGCCCAATCGCGACGCCGTTGATAAATTCACTGCGGGTCAGCCAATTTAGCGTATCGACCACTTCAAACTCAAGCAGCGGAATGATCACCAGCCCGCCGCCAAAGATAAACGCACCCACCTTGATGAAAAAGGTCGTGAGTGGCACAACGTAGTCTTGAATACGCTCCCATCCCCAAAAGCTTGATAGCGAAAGTACATCCGTCGTCGCAGTCCCTAACACGGTGGGTATGATCGACAGGGATGGCAAGATCGGCAACAGCCAACCGTTGGCTCGATTTGAAGGAGGAGTTAGCGCATAGGGTCCTCGGGGGCCATAGAGCCAAAGCCCGATTAGCCCTGCGACGATGAACTGAAGCAAGACGCTGATGGGAGAGATGAGGGTTAAGACAAAGACGGCGATCGCAATCAGAGCATGATGCCATTGTTGAATGGCTTTCTTGCCGAGCTTCCAGCAAAATCCTAAAACAATGGCGACAACAACGGGCGAAACGCCAAAAAACAAGGCTTCGACCTGAGGAAGCCCTTGATACCGAAAATACGCCCATGACAATGCCACCACGATCAGAAACGCCGGAGCAATAAACGATAACCCCGCTACTAATGCGCCGAGTTGGCCGGCTCTGACATAGCCAATGTAAATCCCCATTTGAGTCGAGGCAGGCCCTGGCAACATTTCGCACACTGCCAAGCCATCCGTAAATTCATCCTGGGTCATCCACTGGCGACGCACAACCGCTTCATCGTTTTCCATGGCGATGTGGGCTTGCGGCCCCCCAAAGCCAATGATGCCAAGTTTCAAAAAGACCTGAGCGAGTTCTTGCAATCGAGTTGCTAAGCCGACAGACTCACTCGAAGATGCCTCTGTTGGTTTAGGTTCATTAATCTCTTGCGTCATATGCTTCCCTTGGCATTCTCTTAACACGTAGCTCAATGAGTCACTGAGTGGCGATCGCTCTAAATACTGGCTAGATCTGGGCTAGCTTGCGATGAAAGCCACTCCGTAATGTAACAATCATAAATTAAGATTTTTTTAAGAATTAACTGAAGAGTAAGGGAATATCTCTTCTGTAGCGTTCAGCTCTCCCTGTTTCAAGCTCAACACCCTGGGTTTAGGTTTTCATACTCAATAGTCAGCGTCCTAACGCGAAAGCGTAAGGCTATATAGGTCGACTTTGTTTGTATAGGCGCGGCTTCCAGCCGCCAGCATCAAAGGGTTTGTCATACCAGATCCGACTATCCTAACCCTGATATCTGTTCCTAGTGGATCGCCTTCGGGTAGGGGCAAACAGCCGTTTGCCCTTACATACTCGTGTTTCGAGTTCAGAGCCTCGTGTTTCGAGTTCAGAGCCTCGTGTTTCGAGTTCAGAGCTTCGTGTTTCGAGTTCAGAGCCTCGCGCTTCGAGTTCAGAGCTTCGCACTTCGAGTTCAAAGCTCCGTGTTTCGAGTTCAGAGCGTCGTGCTTCGAGTTCAAAGCGTCGTGCTTCGAGTTCAAAGCTTCGCACTTCGAGTTCAGAGCTTTGTGTGAGAACTGACGCACTTGCCAAAGGGGGCATGGCAGGTTTGCAAATATCTCGAAATCCCCTCATCCTCCAGCCCCAACAGTGGGAGAAGGTGAGCAAGAGATTCAAAGTCCCTCCCAGTTTACCAATCTCCGTTTATAGATCGACTCAAATGCGCTAGGAATTAGGAGAGGCATTAGGTAGGATCAATGTCCTGAACATTCCATTCATATTCACCAGATTTCATGCTTCCAAAAGATGATTTGCTAAAAGGAATCGACAATCGAGACAGCGCCGCTCGCATTATTGACCGGGCAGAACAGGCAATCAAAACGTGGGACATTGTATGCACTGATTTTCTGGCACCGCCAGAGCTATTTGAAGCGCAACAGATGTTTAGCCGTCTGACTGAGATTCATATCGCTGCCTGGGGAGGCTATCCTCAAGCAGAACGCAAGCGACTGGCGATCGCCCGTTCTGAATTACCGCTCGACCCCAGCCAAGTTAATATTGCTTTGCTTGATATTGCCGGAAATTTTCTCTTTGACCCTGCCACCCATCGAGACTTCTTGGGTGCAATTTTGGGTACAGGCATCGTTCGAGAAAAAGTGGGCGACATCATCGTCTTGGGTGAACGAGGCGCACAGGTGATTGTTGTGCCCGATCTGGTGGAATTTTTAGAAATGAATCTGACGCAGGTGCGATCGGTGCCGGTCAAGACGCGGCACATCGACGTGAGTGAGCTAAAAGTTCGAGAACCCCGTAAGAAGGAAATGACAACCGTAGAAGCGTCTTTGCGGCTTGATGCGATCGCCTCAGCAGGGTTTGGCATGTCGCGTAGCAAGATGGCAGATCTGATTTCATCGGGCGATGTCAGAGTCAACTGGAAAGATATCACGCAAGCCAGCCACTCGCTTGAGTCAGGAGACTTGGTTGCGATTCGAGGCAAGGGGCGTTTAGAAATTGGCGAAATCGCGACGACCAAGAAGGGACGCTATCGGGTAGACCTCGTCCGGTTTATGTGAAGTAACACCCAATCAATCGGGCGATAGAGGTTGATGAGAATCACAGCCTGTAGAATCTTAAAGAAGTATAAAAGATTGCAATGCGTGGTTGCTCATTGAGAATAACCTGATGGGCTTTGATTAGTTCAAGTTTGAAATGCTAGCCACTGCATGCACGATTGATGAACTGTGACTTAAATTCCCATGTTTCACGTCTTCGCTGAACCGTCTCAAACCCAGTCAGATGCGATCGCCCAATCTGACTCTGAAACACTCATGTGCTACTACGTCAATGCCACGTCTAAACTTCAAATCGTAAAAATTACCAACATTCCTGAATTCTACTTTGAGCGGGTTGTGTTTTCGGGGCAACGCTTACTTTTTGAAGCGTCACCCCATGCCAAGCTAGAAGTATTTTCGGGCAATATGGCAAGCGCACTGCTCATCGACAAGATTCCCTGTCATCGCCTTCAGATTCAAGAGTCGCCTACCGCGTGATGCCATACCGATTAAACTGAATCCCTTTGAGATGTTCTTGTAGGTGGCACGCCCGCCGCACGAGTCGATGTGCCCCTGCGCCGTCTTGTTGAACCACAAATGGGCAACCCGGTATAACAGGGCGATCGCTCGGAGTCCGTCCCTCGCGCCTCGCTGCAACTGTTCTTTGAATACTATCTTGATGGATTTCTTGAAATCGCTCGCGGGTGCGCTGCCATGCCTGCATCACCCCGGCTTGCCCCGTCAAATCGCCTCCTAAGATTTCTGGATAGGTGACCAGAAATAGTGCCTTCCAATTCTCATCCATGACCAACGTGCCGCCGCCGTGTACCGCAAACATCACGGTTTCTCCGGTCGTAATGTCGCCGATGGGCTCTAGCATTTCATAGGTATATTCCAAATAATGCTCTGTAATTTCTTTCACCACAGATGACTCACTATCTTGTCCAGTCTGGATTTTATCGATCTGTCGCTTTGTCGTGATTAGGCGAGGATTCAGCAAGCGCACTCCTTGCCACAGCGGGATTCTCAATGCATCTGCCTGCTGAATCACCGCACGAGCTAACAAATTTGCATTGGCATGTTCTAACCCCTTGAAGGTTTCGCCAATATCGGGCGCATGAATCGCCAAATCATAGTTCCAAATGCCTCGCTGTTGAAACACTTGCACCGCAATTTCTCGAAATCGCTCATCTTCAGGAAACACCCGCGCATCGGCTTCGTAGATTAAGCGGGCGAGCAAGGGCATGCTGATATCGCTGGGCGGCATGTAATGAAATGCCCGAAACAGCATGCCCTTAATCCATCGAATTGCTTGAACTAATGTGTCTGCAAACGTATTTGACCCTTCATAGGTGGCTGCAAACCCGTCTGGATGGCTTTGTCGTACCAAGTTTTCCAAAATTTCGTAGATTGCTGCTGTCCAGGTTTTGGAGCGAGAGTGAGATCCTTTGGGGGCAGACTCGTAATTCACGCCCTCAAGTGCCGATCGCAAATAGGCCACCCCAGTGCCGTAAATGCCGGTGCCAAATTCTTCCGCAAGGCGGGTAATCAAACTCGGATCGCGCATTTCTCCGCCCGTTTCGGCATAGAGATAGTTGACGACGCTGGGGTGTTCTAGGGCTGAAAACATGGCAAGCAAATCAGACAAGGATTCGTGCAGCGCGTGGGTGTCGATATCGGTGCCGTAGACATACAGCGGGCGCAGCGTATCGAGAATGGCGTGTCCGAGTTCGTGGGAGACAATATCGTGGGAAAGACACGTCCAAACCGGGGTGCGCCGAAATGGAGACGAGAAGTAGCCAAAATTCAGCGACTGCGGACTCGGAGAATAGTAGCATTCATTCCTTCAAAGGCGTGAGGGCGAATGACTAAAGGGCCTCCATCTTTCCAGACTATAGAGTGCCCGAGTTCCTCTTCAACTAGATCTAAGGTTCGATTCACAACCGCAAACGTGTTGACCTGGTGAAAGAAGGGGTTATCAACCAGCCCTTGCTTTTCAAAGAAATCAAAAGAAAGGTCGCCTTGGAGCGACCAGTCTGACGATGGAAACACCGGAAGGTCATTTTCATTGGCATCCCGGATCATGAATCGGCTCGATCCGGTGCCAATGAGAAAGTCATCGTCTAAGGAAAAGTCGTAGTGATCTCGGAGTTCAGGAAGGGTGGGATCTTGGAGATACATCGCCATCGGTTTGATCGACGACGGGCGATCGCCGGGTGCTGACGGGTCATATGCCATGGATTAGAAGCCTCATGTTACCAACGGTTAAAAGGAAACCTGCTGACATTTGGAATCGATGAAACCAATATCTCATATCCGCTAAATTTTTAGCTCTCACCATGACTTGACGAGGGGCGCAAGAAACACAAAACATGCTATCAAAAAGAGGAGGCTACCAATTAGCCCAATGGTGTCGCCATTTTTAAAGGTCGATACTGTGAAAAAAATCGCTGAGGCAATGAAGATAGTCCAGCCGAGAAGCTGGGATTTTTTCTCGAACTCTTGATGGTTCACGAGCAATCGTAGTTACTAAAGGATTTAAATACGGACACACAAAATTCACAAGCGATTTAGGATCGCTATAGCCTGTTAAAAAATAACCTCATGAGGGTGCGTTACGCTGACGCTTTAGCGTAGCCATGCCTGAAAGGCTATACAGCACCCTTCAGTCAACTAGATGTTTACCCATACTCACCACCGGATCGTGGGTAAACCCAAGGCGGCGGTAAAACTCAATCACCTCCGTATTAGTAGCGCGAATTTGCAAATTGATTTTAGGACATCCAGCAGCTCTGAGTAGCCGTTCGGCTTCGTTCATTAACTGAGTGGCGATGCCGCAACCTCGATAGTCCGGTGAGACAGCGAGATAGTTGATCCAGCCTCGATGTCCCTCATAGCCGACCATGCAGGTGGCTATCACGTCGCCTTGATTATCTCCTACCAAAAACCATTCCGGATTGACCTGGCATTTGCGTTCGATGTCTTGTTTGGGATCATTCCAAGGAACGGTTAAATTACAGGTTTTCCAGAGGTCGATGACGGCTTTCTGATCGGCGAGATGATACGGTCGAATCAACACGTCAGTCAACATTATGCATCAATGCTATGGCTTGAGTTTCTCTAGTTGCACTACCGCATTATAGTCAGGAACCCCAACTTCGGGCGATCGATTGCTTTTATCCAATAGCGCATTACCTTCAGGCCAATGAATCTGTAAGTTTCCAGGCTTCACAGGTGCAATGTATATCATCCCGTTGAATTCTCCCCAAGCATTTTTGAGGACAATGGCATCTCCTTCATTTAGCGAAAGGCGATCGGCATCGCTAGCATTCATAAACACGGCCTCTCGAAATGCGCCCGTAATGGCGTCTTTCTTCTCTTGCACCATGCTGTTAAACTGCTTACCCCGTCGCGTTGTTACGAGAAAACATCCATCAGGCAAGTCTTTAACGGGGGGCGAAAGAGGCGTGAAGTGCGCTTTGCCATCCGCAGTTGGAAACGTCCAGCCAAAGCACAGGTGTGCCCCCCCATATTGAAACTGATCGCCCTTCTCAATGAGATGCTGAATTCCCGCGTATTGCGGCACAACCTGAGCAATTTCCTGCCGCATCGCGTGGGTTGTTGCAAATGAAAGTGTTTCTGAAATATCGGGACGCACCCGCCGCGCCAGTTCCATCAAGACCTCCCATTCAGGTTGAGCCTCCCCGATCCGAGGGCCGGGAATTTCTGGACTGAAGATCACGCGCCGTTCTGTATTGGTTTCAGTCACGCCCCCTGGGATTTCGTAGCGAGTAGTGGCAGGCAATAGCAGCACGGTTTCTCCAGGTTCAAGCAGCATTTGTTTGGAACACATAATATCCATATGAACCCGGAGTGGAATCTGCTGGAGTGCCTGTTCGACATAGGCTGGATCGGGCAATACGTCTTGAAAATTGCCGCCTACGGCAAAGAGCATATCGAGCTTTCTTTCTGCCGCTCGATCAATCATTTCTGAAGTAATCAAGCCTGTTGAGGAAGGCACGTCAAAGCCCCACTGTTGGCTTAGCGTAGCGGCATTTTCGGGAGTGATGGCCTTCCCCCCTGGAAAGACGGTGGAATAGCATCCCATTTCTGCACCCCCTTGTACCCCTGAATGTCCGCGAATAGGCATCAATCCGCAGCCTTCGCGCCCGACAAAGCCCTTTGAAAGTGCCAAATTGACGATCGCCCTGACATTATCTTCGCCGCACTCATGCTGAGTAATGCCCATGCTCCAAACAAATACTGCTTTGTTGGCATTGCCCACTAGTTTGGCAAAAGCATACATCTCATCACGGGACGCCCCTGACATCTGCTCTAGCTCCTCCCAGGATTGAGCATCCAACGCGGCTTTCAGCGACTCAAAGCCAGCCGTGTATTCGTCTATAAAGCGAGAGTCTGTCCACCCTTGTTCGAGCATGTGTTTGAGGGTGCCGTTGAGGAAAGCCATGTCGCCCCCCACGTTGACCAAGAAGAAGTCTTCTGCAAACTTAGTTCCAAACAGAGCACTTTCTGGAATAGACGGTACCCAATAGCGCTCCATTCCAGGCTCTCGATAGGTATTGATGACGACAATCCGTGTACCGGCTTTCTTCGCCCAGTGCAAATATTTCACGGTGACGGGCTGATTATTGGCAACGTTGGAGCCGATAAACACCAGCAAATCAGTCCCAATCCAGTCTTTGTAAGAACAGGTAGTAGCGGCAGCACCAACGGTTTCTTTTAGGCCATTGGTGCTGGGTGAATGGCAAATGCGGGCGGCATTATCAACATTATTGGTGCCGATCGCCCGAGCAGCTTTTTGGGCCGCGTAGTAGGTTTCATTGACGGTGCCGCGACTGGTGAGGTAAAACCCCAGCCGATCAGGAGTTGTCGACCGAATGCGATCGCCCATCACCTGCATCGCTTCATCCCAACCAATTCGGCGGAAGCCTTTGTCGCCCTTGTCCCGTCGCATCGGGTAAGGCAAGCGTCCCATGATCCGCAAATCGGAGCCTTTTTTGTCTTTCAGGGATGAAACATCGGTTAAAGTCTGGGGATCAAAGGCGGGCATCGTATTGAGGCGCAACAGTCGCATGCGCACGTTGCAGAGGTGTAGTCCGTCAAGTGTCCAATCTTTCATGCCTGTGGTGCCGAGAGAGCAGCCATCGCAAACGCCGTTGTTCAGAATATTCCAGGCATAATTCCACTGGTCACGGTTGACCCACACTGCTCGGACGCCTTCCCAATAGTTGTTGGGATATTGTTCACCTAGCCCAAGGGGTTTCCAACTTGCCCAGATCGATGGGTCCCAAATTTTCTTCGGCTTTTGCAGCATTGCACCATCTTGTAATTACGTTTCTTATAC
>DBGGTD010000150.1:0-2199 GCA_051162585.1 Elainellaceae cyanobacterium | reverse complement strand
ATCAGATAGTCGTCACCTATTCGCCGCCAAATTGTGATCGCAAGTCTTCAATTTTTTGATCGTCAAGCTTCTGAAATAACGGAGCGGGTACATCAAACGGGCGATCGCCTTGTAACACTGTAAAATCAATCAACGTATCTAGTGGACTGGTGCGCTCTGCGTCAGATAAATGCAGGGCCTCAAAGATGGTGTGGGCTGTTGATGGGATAAAGGGTGCAGAGGCGATCGCATAAATGCGAATGAGATTAATACACGTCCGAATCACCATGCCAGCCTGCTCACGATCTTTCTTGTACAATCCCCACGGAGCTTGCACGTCAATATATTGATTGCCAACCGTCCACAGCGCACACAGCGCATCTGCTGCTTTGCGAAACTCTAGTCGATGCAAGCACTCTCGGATAGTGCTAATCGACTCCTTACACCGGATTTCCAGCTCTGTCTCGGCGGTTCCTGGTGTACCCCCGGCAGGAATTTGCCCATCAAACCGAGAAGCCGCAAATTTGAGAATTCGATTCACAAAATTCCCAAAATTATCCGCCAAATCTTTGTTGATTTTGGTTTGGAACTGCTCCCACGTAAAGCTAGAGTCAGACGATTCAGGGGACGAGGCCATCAGCATATAGCGCCAATAGTCAGCCGGAAGAACATCGAGCGCCTGATCGAGAAACACCCCTCGTTTGGCACTCGTTGAAAACTTTCCGCCGTAATAATTTAGCCAGTTAAAGCCCTTGATATAGTCTGCTAGTTTCCAAGGTTCTTTAGTGCCGAGGATGGTGGCAGGCCACATGATGGTGTGAAACGGCAAGTTATCTTTTGCCATAAACTGCACATATCTGAGATCGTCAGCTTCGTGCCACCAGTCTAGCCAATTACGCCCGTCTTCCTGGTTGCCCCAGGCTTTGGTCGCAGCCAGATAGCCAATCGGGGCATCAAACCAGACATAAAAGACTTTATTTTCAAACCCAGGTCGAGGGACTGGAATTCCCCAACTCAAGTCGCGGGTAATGCCCCGGCTTTGAAGCCCTTCGTTGAGCCACTTCATGGCGATCGATTTGGTGAGTAGGGGCCAATCATGATGGCGCTCAACCCAGGCTCTCACCTCATCACTCAGCGATTCGAGTTTTAAGAATAAGTGTTTGCTCTGGCGCACTTCTAAGTCAGTACTGCCCGAAACAGCAGACCGAGGCTCGATCAAATCGGTTGGATTGAGGACAGAGGTGCAGTTTTCGCACTGATCGCCTCTGGCGGAAGAATAGCCGCACTTTGGGCAAGTTCCAATGACATAGCGATCGGGTAAAAACCGCTCGTCGTGTAATGAATACATCTGGCTAATTTCTCGTTCTTCGATAAATCCGTTTTCGTCCAGACGTTGATACATGTGCTGGGTCAAGTCACGATTTTCGGGGGACGAGGTGCGCCCAAAGTAGTCAAATGACAGCCCAAACCGTTGATAGACATCAGCCTGTCGCTCATACTGCCGCTGACAATACTCTGCAACGTCGAGTCCTTCTTCAAGAGCGGCTAGCTCAGCCGGAGTCCCGTGCTCATCCGTTCCGCAGATAAAGAGCACCGTTTCGCCCTCTTGCCGTAGAAAGCGGGTATATACATCGGCGGGCAGCATCGAGCCAACTAAATTGCCAAGGTGCTTGATGCCATTGATATAGGGCAATGCACTCGTAATTAAATACCTCATAGCTCCTCCGCCAAGCTGCCTGTTCTGATAGTGTCCGCTATCTCAGATTAGCTTAGAGGTGCTTGAGTTCACCGCAAGTTGGTAAGAAAAAGTGGAGTGATGTGACAGGAAGCTGATATAAAGTCTAGTACTGTAAGCCCAAATATAATTCTCTGAGTAAAAAATTATTTCCATTTCACCTCTGCTTGCAAAAAATAGATAGAATTTTGTCCAGTTTTGGATAGAAAACTACCATGGCAGACTATACAATCTGGACTCTCAATCGAGCCTCAATGTTAGTGGAGGGACGTGAGCGTGAGATATGTCAGTGCATTGAAGGGCATTGGTTAGAGAGGCAGTTAGGGCGATCGCCCACGTGTGAAATGGGATTCCGTGTGAGCCCCCCAGACGATCCTGTTCCCACTCATCAACTCATGTTTGAAGGAACGGAGACAGATGAGTACTTCTTGCCGATTCCGCTGAAGTGTATTGGCAGCAAATATCAGGATGTAGCACACTTAGAC
>DBGGTD010000149.1:0-2665 GCA_051162585.1 Elainellaceae cyanobacterium | reverse complement strand
CTTGGTTATAAGCATATTCATCTTATCCAAATAGATAGCGATGTGAATGGGGAAGTGATAGACGATGATGACGAAGATTGATTTAGAGGGGATCTCGCAAGTCTTCCGCTTACCATCTTCACCCTCATGATTGATAGTGAATGCAGCGTTGTTGCAGACTGCTCTAGATATGTTACTTGACAATACTTTGGTTTTTGGGATTTAAATCCCTCAATGCTGTAAATCAATGACATAAGTTCATCTAAGATTTGTTTTCTTTAGAATTGCTTCTCCAATGGAAAATTTTTTCAGACATGGATGGATTGAGGCAGCGTAGCTGTCTCATTTGTCGCAGGTATATTTTCTGACTTCTTGCTTCAAAGAATTGAGCGATCGCCCGATTTTGACTACTGTTGAGAAATGCATCTCAGAGCTTCTAGAAGTTGAAATTGGACTATCTATCGAAATTTACCACTAGTTTAGACGCTCACGCTCCATTGAGTGTCGGCATCTTTTTATTGGTATGGATTGGAGCATGGTTGCCACTAGCAATTCCGTTGGCGATCGCCCTTAAGTGGCGCCCATTCACAGAGGCTGAATGGCATCAAAAATTGCCGCTCTTGGCAAGCTTATATTTGATTGCTCCTATTGTCATTATTGGTATGAGCAAGCTACTTGGAACCTCCTTAGCTGATTATGGGTTAGTAGGGGGGCGATCGCTATTTAACTCAGTTGGAATCGGTTGGGTTGTGGGCCTTTCAGGGTTAGTGCTTATGAATGCGGTGCAGCTCGGATTGGGGTGGATTCAGGTCAGCGACTCGCCTACCAACACTGATCAGGCTCCTCAACCCAACATGCGTAACGCCGCCGCATTTGCAACTACAGTAGTCGTTCCTGTAGCGGTATTAAGTCTTGGAATTGCGCTTGTAGAAGAACTGGTATTTCGTGGCTTCATGGAGACTCAGATTGAGATGAGGTATTCGCCCTGGCTATCCGCTGCGATTATAAGCCTTCTGTTCGCCAGCTTACATTTAGTCTGGGACGTTAATAAAACGTGGCCCCAACTGCCTGGTCTGTGGCTGATGGGAATGGTGTTAGTGCTAGCTCGATGGGCAGATGAGGGATCGCTTGGCATTGCCTGGGGGCTTCATGCCGCATGGATTTTTGGGATTTCAATCTTAGATACAACCCAGCGATTTAGCGTTACTCAGCGAGTTCCTGCATGGGTGGCAGGTCTGAAGGGAGAACCGTTAGCGGGTGTGGTAGGACTAGTGTTCTTAAGCCTGACCGGGTTAGTACTCTGGGGGTTTCGTTAGAGTCATGAATGTAACCGGATTGAGAGGCGTCCACCGAGTGAGTGAGCCTACGGGAATTGACCGGGAAAGCTGGGCTTGAAGAAAACGATACTCCCACCCTTGACGGTCTAGCGCTTCTGTTTTGAGCCAATCCAGGCTCTCGCTCAAACTTTCTAACGTGGCAAGTGCGACAACAAGAATGCCACCGGGTGCTAGTCGCGACTGGCATGTTTGGAGAATAGGTATTAATTTGCCGCTGCTTCCTCCAACAAAGATCCGATCGGGATTGGGAAGATCACGCAAAATATCTGGAGCAAGCCCATGAATGGACATAAGATTTTTAGTTTGGAATCGCTCTATATTCTGCTGAATTAGAGTTATTCCAGCGGATGTCTTTTCAACAGCATAAATCTGTGAATCAGCACATAATCGCGCAATCTCAATGGAGACAGATCCAGTGCCTGCACCGATATCCCAAATGATTTGTGGATTTTGTAGTGCCAATTCTCCTAATGCCAAAACGCGGATTTCTCGCTTGGTCATCAAGCCGGGGCGATCGCCAAAGCTGCTAAATGACGAGTCAGGTAGCCCAAATTGAGGGAGCACGTTAGATTCTTGAACCATCTGGTCTGACAGAGAATAACGCAGGAGAACCACAATATTTAAGGGTGAAAACGTTTGATCTAATACCTCATGAGCCGTAAATTTTTGAATATTTTCAGAGTCTCCTTCCAGGTTTTCACATACCCAAATGTCATAGGCATGGGGCAATTCTAATCCCAAAATTAAACGCGCGATCGCACTGGGCGTGTTTGTAAAGTCAGTGAAAACAGCAATTTTATCGACCCCACGCTGAAGCAGGTGAATGAGTGGTTCTAAGGATCGACCATGGGCACTCATGATTTGAGCATCTTGCCAAGGAACTTTGATGCGGCTAAACGCGAGTTGAACAGAGCTCACATGGGGATGAAATGTCAGGTATTCAGGAAGAAATTCAGCGACTAGAAGCCGTCCGATGCCAAAAAAAAGCGGGTCGCCCGATGCCAAAATAACAACCCTCGGAGAATCTACCGCATTGGAATGACACAATAGATATTGGCGAATTGTTTGAATGGTGTGCTGAAAATCGTTAAGAATTAACCTTTCGGCGTGATGATTGGGGAAATACTGGAGATGGCGATCGCTGCCAATTAATAGCGTTGCCTGCTCAACTATCTGATAAACATCCTGGCTCAACCCGGCTGCGCCATCTAAGCCAATTCCAATGACATGAATCGGGGTTGTCATTCACCCATGACTCCTCTCAATGTAGACAATCCCAGGCTAAAACAAGCAGCGCATTTAAGATCGCAGCCGCAACCGGCGACCCACCTTTTCGCCCGTCGACTCGA
>DBGGTD010000148.1:0-9978 GCA_051162585.1 Elainellaceae cyanobacterium | reverse complement strand
TTCCTCATTGGTTTAGGCGTTGTGCAGATGTTTCAAGCCAGTCTGCTAGGGGGGCTTTGGTTTGTCTTTATCGGTTGGTTTCTTAATACAGCCGCTGAAGCAAGCTATCAACAGCAACTCCTTCATATGGGGCTAGAAGGTTTGCGGGCCCGTCAGGTCATGACCTCTGATCCAGAGACGGTGCCGCCCGACATATCACTTCATCAGGTAATTGAAGATTATTTTATGAATCGACGCTATCAGGCGTTTCCAGTAACTGAACATGGTGAGTTGTTAGGTGTGCTCACTCTTAATCAGGTCAAAGAAACTCCTAAAGACAAGCGTGAGCATCTAACCGTTCGAGACGCGATGACGTCTTCAGAGCAGGGTGTGGTTGTGCATCCTGATGAGAAAATGACGGACGTGATTGACAAAATGCAGGATTCACAAGCGCGTCGAGTCTTAGTTGCTCGGGATGGACAGTTAGACGGCATTATTACGGCAAGCGATATTACGGGGTGGTTGCGTCGGGTTCATGACCTAGAAGGTTGGCAAGGTAACCAGGAGAGGGAGCATTCATCTCTTTCGTCTTGAATAGTAAGCGTCCTTGGTCAACTACGCCGGTGATCTGCAAGTGGTCGTCAAACACGGCAAGGTTGGCGATATAGCCTGGAGCGATCGCCCCCAGCTGATGGTCAAGCCCGAGCAAGCGGGCTGGGTAGGTAGATGCCATGCGGAGCGCCTCAGAGAGAGGAATATTGACGTGATGCACACAGTTGGCGATCGCCTCGATCAGGGTTAATGCCGACCCACCCAGCGTTCCATCTTTTGAGACGCATCTACCATCCCGATAAAATACTTCCTGACCGCCAATCCAAAATGAATCTAAATGAGTGCCAACGGGAGGCGTTGCATCGGTGACAAGAATTAGGGTGTCTCGCTTTAAGGCTTTCACGAGTTGAATTGAACCAAAATGGACGTGTTCGCCATCGGCAATGATGCCTGCATAGACATCGTCGCGACTGAGTACTGCTCCTACCATTCCTGGGGTACGGCTCAGCCAAGGAGACATCGCATTAAATAAATGAGTTGCCATGCAGATGCCTGCCTCAAATCCGGCCAGTCCTTGCTCAAAGGTCGCATCGCTATGTCCGGCTGAAACTAGGATGCCCTGATTAACCAAGAGTTGAATGTCATCCAGGTCAACCATCTCAGGAGCAAGAGTAATTAGCCTAACCGTCTCTTTGCCATATTTGATGATGTGACGCAGCATCGCGCGATCGGGCATGCGAACATAAGTGGCATCATGAATCCCCTTGCGTTTGGGATTGAGGTAGGGCCCTTCTAGGTGAAGTCCTAAGACGCTAAACTCGTGTTGCGTGCGATAGACGTTTACCGTCTCCATCGCGCTGATCATATCGTCATCAGAGGTGGTGATCAGAGTTGGCAAAAAGCTCGTAGTGCCGCTCGCGAGATTGGTACGATGCATCGTATCAAGCGTGGTAGATCCGATCGAATCATTAAACATTACCCCGCCACAGCCGTTAAGTTGCAAATCGATGAACCCCGGCGCGACGTGCTGCCCCTGCATGGAAATTGTCTCGATCGTAGAATGCTCGGCACTGATTTGAGCGAGCGGCACTACGTCAACAATCTGCGTATCGTCAATCAGCACTGCGTGATGGATCAAATCTTGGTGCCCGGTATGAAGGATGCAGTCGGTAAGAGCGTACATAGTCGCATAAATTAGGATTATGGATTGATGAGGGTAGGAGAGTCTCTCTCTAGTTGTTTGAAGTATTGAACGGTTTTTACTTTTAACTCGAGGGTGGCATCCTCATCGCAGACAATCATACTCCTCGGATGAAGTTGTAGGGCAGATGCTGTCCACATGTGATTGATTCCGTTTTCGATCGTATGGGAAAGGGCGATCGCCTTACGATAGCCTTTAACGAGAATCATGACCTCACGGGCATCCATCACAGTCCCCACGCCCACCGTCAACGCCAACTTCGGAACCCTCTCTGGATTATTGTCAAAGAACCGAGCATTTGCTAGACGGGTGCTGTAGGTGAGGGGTTTAACATGAGTTCGAGATTCTAGCGACGAACCGGGTTCGTTGAAAGCAATATGCCCGTTTTCCCCCATGCCGCCGACAAACAGTTCGATCCCACCAAACGATTGGATCATGCCTTCATAGACTCGACATTCATCCTCCAAATCGACAGCATTACCGTTGAGGATATGAATATTTTCTTTGGGAATGTCGATGTGGTTGAAGAAGTTTTGAAACATGTAAGCGTGATAGCTCTTGGGATGCTCCTCTGGCAAGCCTACATATTCATCCATATTAAACGTCACTACATGCTTGAAACTCAGTTTGCCTTGTTGATAAAAGGTGATGAGTCGTCGATACATTCCCAATGGAGTTCCTCCGGTGGGTAATCCAATCACGAAGGGATTCTCAGCAGTAGGGGCAAACTCGGTGATGCGTCGCATTACATAGCGGGCAGCCCAATCCGCTATATCCATTTCACAAATAATCAGACGCATCGATGAGCCTTCATGAGTCAATCTAGAATCTTAATCTCAATCCGAGTGTACAGAGCAATCCCGGTTTGGCAACCGTTAATAGTCTATCAAGTGAAGCGATCGCATTTCTACCAAATGGGTGCCAATCTATGGTGAGCAGGAGAACGAGAATGGTTCGACTAACAGGCATGGCTAGGGGAAAGGCGGTTGCCGCTGCCGTGAGCTGATAGGCGCCTAGTGAAACAATCAAGCCTGGCACAAAGCCCAACAACGACAAAATCAATGCTTCTTCGAAAATCACACCCAGTAAATAACTATTGCGATAGCCCATTGCTTTGAAGGTGGTATACCCTGCCGCTTACGTTGTTTGACATCGATGTCAAACAATGTAAGCAGCAGGGACTCCATTGTCCTACCTGGACGCGATCGCCTTCTTCTGATCAATTCGATTTTCTTGTGTAGAAGTTGGTGCAGTGAGGTAAATCATTTCCCCGTGTGGTTCTAATCGCCCCAATACCGTCACCGTAATGATTTTGGCAGCAGCAGCGACGCTTTTTTGACCATCGCTGACTCGCATGGCTCGAAATTGCCAACCCACCACCACAATTCCAGACAACCCTAACATCGCAATACTGAACGCTAGCCAGCGCCGAGGTGATTCTGTCAATGTAGTCTGATGGCCGAATGCATCTAAGTTCACAGACTTTCCCCATTGAGAGAAACACTGAAAAGCGTTATTCCCGAGTTTTGCTAAATGGTTTAGTAGTATCAATCTTCTTTTATTTTGCTAACCAGTTTAGTAATGCCAACTGTACGGTTTAGCAAAATGAGAACATAATTGAGGGCATCTGCTCTCAATTGCTAGACATCGTGGAACTCAACTCCTGCATTTTCTAATACGCCCAATGAGCGATGAGTCTAAATTTGCTTTGCTGATATAACCCTAAGGTATGCATGTTGCTACCATCATTTAGCGTCCTTAGTGGTCTAGCTGATTGATGACACCATTGAGGAGAAATCCATGAATATCCGAAATCCATTCGACTCGGGGGGATTGCCTTTTGTCTAGGGCTGATCCTGTTGACGACTAGTGCTCGCGGTGGATAATGACAAACTTGGCATCGTCATCTCAACGAGCGGGGGCTTAGCGATCGCGAGTTAGAACGCCGCCTAGGGCTCTCAACCCATCATGCCCGCCGCATGAATATGGTCAGACTTTCCAGAGTCCATGTCTGAGATAGCAACGGCAGAAGTATAGGTCATAATGTATGGTGCATCGAATGCTGAGTGTCAAAGCATTGCAGCGATGGGGCTTCAGAAGCCTGCTACTGGTTTCTACCCTGATATTGACTTTGTGGGTGGTGCCTGCGTCAGCTCAACAACATATAGCAGGCGCAAATTCTGTAATGCCCGTAATGCTTCAAATACCGGGGCTTTCAAACAACGCATCGTCTAGCAGCAATACTAAACTGGGTGGAATCGAGCTAGACGGGCAAGAGGTGTTTCAAATTGCCGCTCCTCGATCTACTCTCTCACAGCGGCAGCAGCGCATTGAAAACAACCTAGATGCGATTTTAGACAGCTATCTCCAGCAAGATAATCCTGATGCCAATGTCGTCGTGACGCAGACAGACAGTACAAACCTGCCGAGCATCTACGTCAATGATTCTTACCTGATGACCATCACGGAGCAAGATGCTGAAATGCAGGGAACAGTTCCCTGGGCACTATCGCAGGAGCTTGAACAAACGCTGCGTCAAACACTGCGACGAGCATGGATGCATCGACAACCTGGCTATCTTCGGCAGCAAGCCATCGCAGCGGGTATCGCAGTACTGATTGCGATCGCTCTCGTGTGGGCCCTAGAACACTGGCGTGACGTCCCCATTCGATGGGGAATGCGGCTGCTTGCACGAGATTCGAGACTCAGCAATCTCGATGACGAACAACGCCACCATCTCCGCGATGCACAAATGCGCCTGTTACCCATCATTCAGGGCTTGCTCCTAGTTGGTGTATTAATTTGGATTGCCGGACTGTTCCCCCAGACGCGATCGCTCCAAAATACGCTCATCCCAGCCCTCAAAGCTCCGCTCATCATTGCCATCATCATCATGGTTGCCTACGTTGGCATTCGTCTTAGCTACGCTACGATCAACCGATTTGTAGGTGGGCTAACCGCCCGTACCATCTACGACAATCCCGACTTCCGTAGACTACAGTTGCGTACGTCGACTATTTCTAGCGTCATCAAGAATGTTGCGACCTTCGTGTGGATTGGCGTTGGTATTTTTGTGGCACTGACGGTAGTCGGAGTTGATTTTGGCTTATTGCTTGCCAGTTTTGGTGTCTTAGGACTAGCGCTATCATTAGCGGCGCAAAATCTGATTAAAGGTGCGACTAAAGGCTTTTTCATCATTTTGGAAGACCAGTATGCGATTGGCGATGTCGTCAAAATCGATGATGATGCCGGACTCGTCGAAACCATGAACTTGCGCATCACTCAGCTTCGCGATACGGCTGGACGACTGATCACCATTCCCATGAGTGACGTTACGCGAGTCGCCAACTATTCGCTGCACTGGTCGCGGGCTGACTTAAAGATTCCTGTCCACTACAATGCTGACATTGATCAGATGCTCGACTTGACCCGTCAAGTCGGTCAAGATTTGCAGAATGATCCGAACTGGCAAGGGTTGATTCTTGAAGAGCCACAGGTATTGGGGGTTGATGAATTTGGCGATAGTTCGGTCATGATTCGGATATGGATTAAGACCCAACCCTTGAAGCAGTGGGATGTCTCGCGGGAATACCGACGAAGATTTAAGCTGGCGCTGAAAGACACCGATACAACGATTCCATTTCCTCAGCGAGAAGTATGGCTACACCCCTCTGATTCTCTCAAAATTTACATGGAAGGACGACTCGATCCAATCTCTAAGCGCGACGGGGACGATCGTTCAACCAAGTCTCGAGAAAATAACCCTCGTCGAAACGCCGGTCGCACCGATCGCCAACCGCCCAATGTGCCCGATAACGACGACACCGCAGCTGAGGCGGATGAGTCTGACGTCGAATAGCGCTAAAATTATCTATTCGTTGACACCGAGCTGGCGCAGTTCAATTTGCTTGCAGATGCTTTCGATGGCTAAGATTAGCGATCGCATCATTTCTGAGTCATCTTGGTAGTCAGCGGCTGCCAGATTCGACACCCGCTGACTTTTACTCACTTGGACTTCTCGCCCCCACTCATCGGCAGTATTTCCTTTAAACACGCCAATGGCGATGCCCCGTTCGTCGTTGACCAGTGAAAAGCATGGGATGTCTGACGCCCCATCTCCGACATACACGACCTGTGACAAAGGAATATATAGCGTTTCCTCAGCCACGTCTCGATACGCAAAGGCACGACCATCCCCATCGACTGTTTCCTCCCCGCTAGAAATCTGCAACAGATAACGTGTCTTTTCGATATGGCTAATGCTGCGTTTTAGAAATTCGATTTCGCCTTGGTCATTGTAGGCAAATTCACAGCCCCAAATGCGTTTAAAGTGCGATGCGATCGGGGTGTGACGAACGATGTCGCCAAAGCCGCCAGTAATCACGTAAAATTCTAGTTCAATGTCATCGTTGAGGCCTTGAACCCGCTGCCGCAGTCTTTCAAACATCTCCTCCACACCGATGAAAGGTTTGATTTGTCGACCAAACTTCGCCAAGACCTGTCGCGTAATTTTGTCACCATCGGGGCGTTGCTTTGATTCTTGAATGAGGCAGTAACAGCGAGCCGCTACCTTGTCCCAACCGGAATCTACCAAAGGCTGAACCCGTCGGTTCCGAAATTCTTGTACATCTACGCCGAGGTGCTCTAGCAGCCCATTTAGGGCATCAGGAGCTAGAGTGTCATCAAAGTCGAAGACAACCGCAACACGATTGCACAGCGGTTTGGTCGATGAAGCTTTTGTAACGCGAGTTTTAGTTTGAGACATAAGGCACTGGTCGTGAGGTTAAGAGGTGAACAACAATTGATGTAGATACGTCACGGCAAAGACTGCAAAAAAGAGTCCTGCAATTACCGTTGCGCCAACGGATAAATTCCTGCTTAAAGTAGGTCTGTCAGAAATTTACCGTGGGTTGCTTTCAAGTCTCTCTATCAAATGAGCTAGTTCGGATGGATTCTGTTTACTCCGACCGGCTCATTTCTTTCCTGAGGTCACGCCATCGCTTGTATTGCTGCTCTCAAAAAATAATGGTGGGGTCTTGCACTCAAACAGTCGGTCAGATTAATCTTACGCGATCGCCATTGAGATGATCAGCAAACATACGTAGAATAGTGTGCTGAATGCTCTACTAAAATTTGACGGTTAAAATTTGACGGTTAAAATTTGACAGTACACCAAACTTATGGATATGCGATCGCCAGAAAACATTACCTCTCACCGACGGAGTCCCTCTCTCATTTCCCTTTCCAGATTGCTGAGCCAGCTCCAGCGGCAGCTTTTCCAGCCGATTGACATAGCGTCGCTAGTTTACTTCCGCGTTGCCTTTGGAGCCATCATGCTGTGGGAGGTATGGCGCTATTTCAGTAAAGGCTGGATTAGACGATACTGGATTGACCCAATTCTCAACTTTACATATTACGGCTTTGATTGGGTCAAACCTCTACCCGGTATTGGCATGTACTTAGTCTTTGCGGCACTGGGTATTTTATCTGTCTTCATCCTAATAGGGTTCCGATACCGAATCAGTGCAGTTCTCTTTTTTCTAGGATTCACGTATACATTTCTGTTAGAGCAAGCTCGATATCTCAACCATTTTTATTTGATCTGCCTGATTAGCTTTTTAATGATATTTGTGCCAGCGCATCGATCGCACTCAATAGATGCCATCCAGCGACCCGCGATCGCCTCAGCAGTTGCTCCTGCATGGACACTTTGGCTCCTGCGGGCTCAACTCGCAATCGTTTATACCTACGCTGGCATTGCTAAGCTCAATGCAGACTGGTTCCAAGGCGAGCCGCTTCGACAGTGGCTAGCAGCTCGAACGGATTTTCCAGTCATTGGAGCATTTTTCACCCAAGAATGGATGGTCTATCTACTCAGCTATGGTGGACTATTGCTTGATCTGTTTGTGGTGCCGTTTTTGCTTTGGCGCCGCACCCGACTCGTTGCATTTGGGTGTATTGTGACTTTCCATTTAATGAATGTACGTCTGTTTTCGATTGGAATTTTTCCCTGGTTTATGATTGCAGCAACTGCGCTCTTCTTCTCTCCTGACTTTCCTCGTTGGGTAGTAGGAGGATGGAGGCAAACCAGCGAAATACCTCGCATCTCTAATGTGGCACCCATTCATCTACGGCGATCGGCAATTATGGCAGGGCTCGGTATTTATCTAGGCTGGCAACTGATATTTCCATTCCGCCACGTCCTCTATCCAGGAAATGTGAACTGGACGTATGAGGGGCATCAGTATTCTTGGCATATGAAACTGCTGAGCAAGCGCACAAAAGTCGAATATGTGGTCACAGACTCTGTCAGTCAAACCACATGGACAATAGATCCTGAAGATTATCTAGTTCGGTGGCAAGCTCGCAAAATTGGCAGCCGACCTGACTTGATTCTGCAATTTAGTCATTTCTTAGCAGATGAAGCAAAACACATGGGTTATCCTGCTGTCGAAGTTCGAGCAAACGTCATGCAGTCGCTCAATCAACGCGAATATCGACCATTGATTGATCCCAGCGTCAACCTTGCTGCCGAAAAACGCACCCTAGCTCCCAAACGTTGGATTTTGCCTCTCACAGAATCGCCCGTAGTTGGAGCATCAGAGAAGCAGCCGTCTCGTAATAGCGACGACATTGACGCAGAATAGAGCCTGCATCGGAACCTGTATCAACATCTTTAAAGATGAAAATATTCTCACGAAAGTCTCATTGATGATTCATGATGAGGCTCTACTTGACGTGATTGTATGAGTTTGTATCGAGTGAAACACTAACACCTTTCGCTCAGGTCATTAGGTAGGAGATAGACCATGACGCGATCGCCCTCATCGCTCACATATCAGGGGTTATTCATTGACTATCAACCCTCCACAGGGCTAGTCTGCTTGACTGATCTGTGGCAAGCGCAATGTAGCCCTACAAAGCAACGTCCATTAGCTTGGATGCGTCTCGGCGCTACACAGACCATTCTCAAGCAAATAGCAGACTGCGCCCAGGTTGAGCCTGTTTTGGCAGAATGGCATCATTTGCAGAAATCACAGCATCCTTATATCTGGGGCATTCCTGGTGTTTTAGAAACAGTCGAACATGACGGAACTCTGCGAACCTATGCGAGCCGAGACCTTGCAACAGTCTATGCTCAATTTTTGGCACCAGAATGCTATCAGTGGGCAGTTGAGAGTCTAGATCAGGATTTGCAGTGGGTCGAGGCTTGGGTCAACGCTCAAATCGAGTCTGATGCAAACAACCGTCAAACAAAACTGACAAGACGAGCAGTGATTGCAGCGGGATGGTCAATTCCAATCGTGACAACGTTAGCGCTCAATCAGCAGGCTTTAGCACAAGTATCTCCAGGTGTGGATGATGATGATGATGGTCTAGATGATGACGACGATGATAGCATCCCAATTTAAACAGACTCGATCATGGTAGATCCTTTGATTTTGAAACTGCATGGCGATCGCCCATCCACGACCCTATTGGCGCAACAGTTAGAGGCACAACTTTTAACCTGTGTGCGTACAGACATTGATCTGCTGACCGCAGAAACCATCGAATTCCTGTGCGATCGCCCACTTAATTGGCCAACCGTTCTCCAGCTTGCAGAAAAAAATGAAGTATCTCAACTGCTCTACCAAAATTTAAATGATACGTGCCCCGATCAAGTCCCTACTGGTGTTTTACAGACATTGCAGCAGCGCCAGTATATGCATGTGCTAAAAAGTTGTTATCTTGCACAAGAGCTTGTGCATGTGCTTCATCGTCTCACTGATGCAAACATTCCTGCCTTGGCATACAAAGGACCTGCCTTAGCCAGCGCATTATACGGCAATTTGGCGCTGCGTCCATTTTGCGATTTAGACATTCTCATTCACCCAGATGATTTGGTGCCTGCCAAAGATGTGTTAATAGCAGAGGGATATGACACACTCGCCATCAACAATCGACTAGAAGCTGCAAATCAGTGGTCAGACAGCGAGCGAGACTTTGTGCGTCAAGATGGTCGAGTCGTAGTAGATTTGCATTGGCGGTTGACGCCCCGCTTTTTTGCGATTGATCTGCCTGTTGACGAGCTTTGGGAGCGCCGCCAATCAGTATCGCTTTTGGGTACTTCTGTGCCTAGCTTAGCTCCAGAAGATCTGCTGCTGGCGCTTTGCATTCATGGTGCCAAAGAATGCTGGAGCAAGCTGAAATGGGTGTGTGATATTGCTCAACTCCTGCGGTGCTATCCTCAATTAGACTGGGAG
>DBGGTD010000147.1:0-13367 GCA_051162585.1 Elainellaceae cyanobacterium | reverse complement strand
GAATCAGCCCAACAGGTTTTACAGGCCGTTGTCCAAGAAATGGACTATCTGCGGTCAAATATGATGCAGCCGCTTCGAGAAGATGTCACTCGTCTGCATCAACAGCGCGAAGCTCTGCTAGCGGAGGTGAGACAACTAGAAGCTCAGCGACGTGAGTATGGCCCGCCCCATGCTGTTGACCAGCAGCGTATCATCAATGAATTTCTCCACACCCTAATGGAGAAGCTGCAAGAACACTTAACCGGGCAGGTTGTTCAAACCCTGGCTGATTTAGAAGCTCGATCGATCCAGGAACGGCAACTGGAGGGATCATCAGAGGCGATCGCCAACTTGCCCCGACTTAGCCCACGTGAACGGCTTGAGCATATTCAAATGCTCCAGTCTAAATCCGATGAACTCATGCTCAAGCTCGATTCAACGATGGGTGTCGTCTTCGAATCGCTTCAGAAAAACATTGAGAGCTATCAAGACTCACTAGGGCAAGGGCTCGGAAAAATGCATAGCTTGGGGCAGCAGGGCGAAATTATGTTTGCTGCGTTAATCAATCGGCTAGCACGACAGCTTGGGCAGGAAGCATCGTCCTACTTGCGTTCATCGTTAGACACGACAGAGTGGGAGATACCAGGGCTTTCCAGTGTCGAAAATGCAACGACTCCACCATCCGATCGGCATGCATCTCCGCCGTGGCGATCGGCAGAGCAGTCTATTCCTGATGAGCTTTCAGACGATCAGATCGATCAGTTCCTAGAAGGGATAAACACCGAAGAACTGGATATGATTGATGAACCCAACGCAGAAGCGGGCGATCGCGCGGGCGACTTGACTCAGTTGGAAACGGCTGACACGTCTGATTCGGCAGCCCAGACAGGCACCACGAACGAATTGGCTGACTTAGATCTAGAAGATTTCGATGATCTTGACTCTCTCAATCTTGAAATCGATACCCTCGACCTGCAATTGGATTTAGCATTTCTAGATTTGCCCGTCGAGCTGGATGATGAGATGGCCATCTTCCAATTTGATAACGATGCCGAAACAACTGAAGTTGATGAGACTATTCTTTCTCAAGACGTATCGGCTGATGACGATATTGACGACAGTATTGATATTGATGCGATCGCTGCAAGCCTTCGATCAGACTCAACCGATCAATCTGACTCGGATGTCTTAGACCTTGTCAATCAAATTATCGCTGAGTCGCGAGAGGAAGAATCGAGCACTATTGGTGGGCAAGGCCGTGCAGACGCATCTGAGACAGAACCAACATTGATGGGCGCGGATACTCCCTCTGAAGCAGCATCTCCAGAAAATCTCTATCACGAATTCGATGAATTTTACGAGAATCTCGATAGCGAGCAAGCCATCGATTCGGCAGCAGTCTACCCAGAAGAAATCCTAGAGCAAAGGGCGATCGCGCCATCTGCAAATGACGACTGGCTATACACTGCGGACACCTCATCTCAACCCGTTACAGACTATAACGATTCGAACTATGACGATTCGAATGAAGCGCCCAGTCGATCGTTCGAAGACGACGCGTTGTCTGAGCAAACCCTAGAAAATTTCCTGTTTGATGAAAGCTTGGTCGGCAATACCCAAACCGATCAACCGGATGCAACTCACAATTATTTGCTGAATGAATCTGACCAGAATGAATCAGATGACCCCATTGAGACAATCGCCAGCTTGACTGATCTAGTAATTGATTCTGAGTCTGATGATTATCTCGATGATGACGTCACCTCGCCCTCTGATGAACCCAATTTAGATGCGTTTGAGCGAGAGTTTATCGCCGCCTCTCCAGATGAGAATCTGTTACTCGCGGAGGATCAGCCCCACGATCCTCGATTTGATCTCCAACTCGATGAATCAACCCTTCAGCAGCTCACGACCGATCTCTCTCAGGTGGAGGGATTAGGGCAAGATGAGATTGCGCTCCTCCAGTCTGATTTAAGCGAATCTGAAAACCTGACTCCTCCGCTAGACACATCCGAAGCAGATACGACGGATGAAAACCAAGACGCGTTTGAATCCGCTCAGACTGGCTCCTCAAGTGACACTATATTCGCTGCCCTCACGTCATCAGGAACACCCGCAACCGTTGATGATTTTCTTGCCCCAGACGATGATTTTTTCACCGCTGATGCCTCAGAACTCATGGCTAATGTGCCAGAGGCACGTTATTCCTCATCAGAAGGTATCAACCTTTTCACTGAGGACCACGATTTAGACGAATCGGATGACGAGGAAACATTAATCTTTTTGCCTCAAGATGAGGATGAATCGCTGTCTGACTATCCTACCGTTGAAGATTTGTTCACCAGTCAGAATGCCGATGATTCGGGGCAGGCTGTTGATTCTACTCGTGAAGAAAGGCATGATGCAGGCTTATCTCAAGAGGAGGCAGATGAGGACGACCTACTACATCTTCCTGATCGCGATCTGAGCCTGGAACGTTTACTTTCGATGCCGAATCTTGAAGATGACTTCTTGCAAGCTCTACATGTTGATGCGGATTCTCTAAACGAGTCAGACGATTCCGCATTGACTCTGGGTGAATTTTCAGCCCAGATGGATTCACCTCCTGACTCACCCGCCGATGAGACAGAATCAGTAGAGGATGGAGAGGATATTAATCTTGACAACGTATTTACGTTTGAGCCGTCTGATTCTGCGGATCAAGACTCGTCATTTGAACGAAATAAGCAGATGCTCGATGAGTCGGCAATGGCAGAGTCCGATGAGGAGAGGTCGACATCCTCAGGCCCACTTGCATTTGAAAATGAAGGCGTCGATGTTGATGATAGACAGTCTTCGATGGTCGAAGGACTTGACAGCTTGTTTGAGGATCTGGTGCATGCCGATCGTTCATCGTCTGATACTCCATTAGACGGGCAAACGCTCTATGACCTGATGACAAACCCTGATGCTAGCGAAGAAATACTGCCAAGCGACCTTTCTAGTGGTGTCAGTCCGTATCAATCCCGCTCAAGTGATACAGAGGATACAGGCGAATCTAGACAAAAAAAAAAGCATCTAAGTGACGAAACGGATTCTCAGGCTAGCGATGCCGATGCAATACGTGCTTCGCACAGGCAAGCCAACGCCACTCCCGATTTAGAGCTTGCAACGCCAGACCTCGATCTCAATGAAGACGTTCCAGAGGCTCGAGTTGAGCCGATTGGCGATCGCCCGGATCAGTTTGACTTGTCTGCTAATACCGATATTTCTGCAATTGAGCAAGACATTACTTCAATAGAATCTGCGTTTATCAGCCCTGAAGACGCTCCGCCATCGCCTCCGTCCTATGATGACGAGCCTCAACGCGCCACGTGGTTTTTAGGCATCGACTTTGGAACCACCGGGCTCTCTGCCGTCTTGCTTAACCGTCAGACATGCGAATTACACCCCATTTATTGGACTGATGCCAGTTCATCACTCGACGTCTCGTCAGAAACGCCAGAGAATCGATTCCGGCTTCCAACGCTGGCTTCATTAACGACCCCAGATGCAGCCTCCACTCTGCTCGGCGGGGGCCCTATTCTAGATGCAAATCACAAGATTGAAGACTCTTCCACCACAGATCAGTATCCTCAAGAGACCTATGTTTCACTACGGCACTTTAAGCCCTACCTCAATGTAGGCATTCCCTACTATTCTGCCCAAACGTCGACATGGGAACCCGTTCTCCAGTGGACAGATCACCACCAGGTCGCGCTTAGTCAACTCTATCAAGCGCTCCAGCTCTTGCTAAATACTCTCGGCACGTCGCGATCGCCCTTGACTGCAGCAGTTTCTACAGTAAGCTGTGGTGCGGTAGGTCTGGAAGAGCCTGCCTTTCAAGCTGCTCTTCAACAGCTAGCAGGCGTGGTCATGGGACACCCTGACTGCTGGTCTGATACCTATCGCTTTAACGTTCGAGAAGCTGTCTTAGGAGCTCGTCTCGTTGCACGTCCTGAACAGGTGATGTTCATTAATGATGCGATCGCCACAATATTGTCAGGATTGCGAGATGCAGATGGGCGATCGGTCACGCTTCCTTCTCAGCTATCGCAACAGCCCCACATCCACAACACCGATTGGGACGGCTATACGCTTGCAATCAATGCGGGCGCGTCCACAACCGAATTTGCTCTCGTCAACTTACCCGACTCTCTCCACAATTTGACGTATCAAGATTTTACGGCTCAGAGTGTAGCATTTGGGGGGGACGCTCTCGACCAAGATATTGTTTGCCAATTACTCTATCCGCCTCGGTATCGAGCGAATCGGCAGATTGACCCAGCCAGTATCGAGTTTGAATCCGCAGATCTGGAGTCTTCTGAGCAAATATCGTGGGACGACTTACGGCTTGAAACGCTTGAGTTTCCGAATCCAGGGCAGCCTGATTTAGCAAGGCGATACCAGTTGCGCCAGCGCCTCGACAGTTCTCAATCCGGCAAAACACTCCTTGACATCGCAAGACGCATCAAATTTATCCTTCAGCATCAGAAGAGAATCACCATCCAGTTGGGCGATGAGCCGTCGGTGATTCCTCAGCAAGATTTGGGAAGCCGCGTATTCGTACCCTTTATCCAGCTTCTTCATCGTGACCTGATCGATTTGTTAAGACAAACGGGAGGGTCTCTCCAGTCAGTTAGACAGGTGATTTGCTCGGGAGGAAGCGCGTCGTTACGCATTATCGCGATCTGGCTACGCCAAAAATTATCTCAAGCGACGATTATTCAAGATACCTACACTAGCCATTCGACATCGTCTCAGCAAAACAGACAATCTCCCACGTGCAGTCGGGTCGCCTATGGGCTGGCAACCTTACCGCTCCACCCTAATGTGATGGAACCCACTCGACGACGATATAACGACTATTTTCTTCTGCTAGAACTGTTGCGATCGCTGCCTAATCAGCCCCTGACGGTCAGCAACATCATGCAGATTTTAGAGAGTCGAGGCATCGATCCGCAGATTTGTTACGCTCAGGTTTTAGCAATATTAGAAGGACAGCTTCCGGCTGGCTTCGTCCCTAGTCAAAGTGACTTTGACTGCCTTACTGCCGACTCTTATCAGAATCCAGACTATCGAATTTTATTGGCAGCACCGCTGTTTCATAAAAAAGACTATCAGACCTATCAAACTAATATTGAGCAATGCCATCAGGTTCGACGGTATCTAAATAGCTTGACCGCCAGTGCCCGACAAAAACTAACGGCTCCTATTTTGACAGATTTAACGTTTTAGCCGCTCACTATCCTCGTAAGCCGTCTCAAAATGTTAATTTAAGGTAGATAAATAGAACATTTGCACTCTGTGATAGGCTAATTGCTCTAACGTCTAACTTTCACCTAAGTCGGTGGTCACAATTAACTATAGACCCCATAAAACCCTGCGCAGGGTTTTGAACTTGGTTTTTAATGTGCCATCGTAGTTCGTTATTTGTGGTTGCTCGTTCAAAGGTCTTGCTGTGTCTACTCGACCTATTCCATCCGCGTCCTTTAATGGTAAAAATGGCAACTCTCCTGCTGCAAACCAAACCAGTGCAGCAGACTATGGGCGATCGCCCCGGATTCCGAGCCAGCGCTGGCACATCGCATCTCCCAATCTTAAGCTTGCACAGCGACTCACCCAAGCAACAGACCTATCGCCTCTGTTAACCCAAGTGATGATTAACCGAGGCATCACTACATCAACTGCCGCCCAAATTTTCCTCAATCCCGAAATTCAACAGCTTCCGTCTCCAGTCGATGAGTTTCCTGATTTGTCAACCGCGCTAGAATTGCTCGCAACTGCCATAGAATTCAAACAAAAAATTGCGATTTGCGGAGATTATGATGCAGATGGCATGACCAGCACATCCTTGCTGATCCGAGCGTTGCGATTTTTAGGTGCAACGGTTGACTACGCGATTCCCAGCCGTATGAAAGAGGGATATGGCATTAATCAACGCATCGTTGAAGAGTTTCATCAAGAGGGAGTTGATTTAATTCTCACGGTCGACAATGGCATTGCAGCCTACGATCCAGTGGTTAGAGCGAGAGAACTAGGTCTGAAAGTGATTATCACCGACCACCACGACCTTCCACCCCGCCTGCCGCCTGCCCACGCCATCCTCAATCCCAAGTTGATTCAAACAGAATCGCCCTATTATGGGCTCGCAGGAGTTGGAGTCGCCTATGTTCTTGCCGTTTGCCTCGCCCAATATTTAGGCAAAACTAAGGATTTAGCCACTTCTTTGCTTGAACTGTTCACTTTAGGAACCATTGCTGACTTGGCTCCTCTGACGGGCGTCAATCGTCGTTGGGTCAAACGAGGACTCAAACTCTTGCCAGTCTCTCGACTCGCAGGCGTGCGATCGCTGATTCAAGTGGCAGGGCTAAGCCATGAAACCGGCACGCTGAAACCAGAAGCGATTGGATTTCGACTGGGTCCTCGGATTAATGCGGTTGGGCGCATTCACAATCCCGAAATCGTCATTGAGCTATTGACGACAGACGATGAAGGCTATGCCCTCGAACGGGCAATGGAATGCGAACAAATTAATCAATGCCGTCAGCAACTGTGTGAACTGATTGAGCAAGAAGCCATCCATTGGATTGAAGATCACCAACCCAACTTAGCCCAGGAGCGTGTCTTGGTTGTCGTAAATCCGGGGTGGCATCATGGCGTTATTGGCATCGTGGCCTCTCGACTGGTCGAGCGATATGGTGTTCCGGTTTTCATCGGCACCTATGAAGATGATGATCCCGCTCGGATTCGGGGGTCAGCGCGCGGAATCCCAGAATTTCATGTGTTTGAAGCTCTGCAGTTTTGTGGAGACGGTCTGGATAAATTTGGCGGACATCGAGCTGCGGGAGGGTTTTCGCTCCAGGCAGAAAACTTGCCAGAGCTGCGATCGCGCCTCCAAATCTTTGCCAATATGCAGCTCCAGCCTCACCATCTCAAGCCGCTGGTGACGGTCGACGTGCAGGCTAACTTTGATCAGCTCGACCTTAATTTGTATAGCCAGATTGATGCGCTACATCCCTGCGGCATTGAGAACGCTGATCCGGTTTTTTGGACACCGAATGTGCGAGTTTTAGAGCAAAAACCCATCGGGCGATCGCGCAACCACTTAAAGCTCACCCTGGCACAAGACGGCATGAAAAGTATTCGGGCGATCGCCTGGCGTTGGGGTGAATATTGTCCCCTGCCCAGTCGAGTCGACGTTGCCTATCGCTTGCGGCTCAATGAATGGAAGGGCAGCAAAAATGTGGAACTCGAAGTGATTGGGGTACGACTTCCTCAAACCCCCGCTCTATCAGCAATCGAATCCCCCCTGCTCGATGAACCGATGCGCGAGCATTATCCTCTATCCGATGAAAATCTACCTCTATTTGACGACGACCAATCTGATTCCCAAGACGAACCAGACGAGGTATCGTCTAACACCCCCTCCTCCCCTATTTATTCATCCGATCGCAATACTGGGCAGATGTTTGATGTCGCCGAGCAATCAATTCCAGCGGCTGCGAATGCACCAAGCTCCAGATCAGATCGTGAACTTGACTCTGAAGGCGCGTCCTTGCCACCGTTGAAAAAGGCAACCTTTACTTACAATCAACGCCAATATTTGTGTAGCCTGTCTCAAGTTGGCAGCGCTCAAGAATTGAGGATCCGTAATCCTGAAGGGCAGGTCTTAGCCGTTCAACCTCAGCACAATCGAGGATTATTGGGACGAAATCGAGCCGAAGCTCGCGACGTGGATGTGTCTCATCCGCACATTTTTAATCTCATTCAAGCGGCTCTGGATGCACTCAATCACTCCAGTTAGGCGCTGTCTCGCGTCAATAGCCCTTACCCGCTATTTTCACTACGTTTCGCTTAGATCGGGCAACGTTACGGTGACGATTGTGCCTTCGCCAGGAGTACTAGTTAGCTGAATCTGCCCCTGATGATTTTCAGCAATTGCTCTGGCGATCGCCAGCCCTAATCCTGAGCCTGTTCTGTGAGATCGGGATGAATCAACTTGATAAAAGCGATCAAATAGATGCGGAATTGCATTCGATGGAATCCCGACTCCAGTATCTCGGATTTGAACAGCAGTCTGGGTATCATTGTTTCGCTTTAGGGTCGTCAACGTAATATGAACCTCACCACCTGATGGGGTGTATTGAATCGCATTCCCAAGGAGATTGGTAAATAGCCGGGTCAGCTGATTGCGATCGCCTTGAACTAAATACAGCGGGCTGCACGGATCGGGCTGATTCACATCGCCTAGATGACCCAGAGTAGGATGCTTCAATACAAGCTGAACGTGTTTCTCTGAGGCGATCGCCTGCTGCTCGTCAATCACCTCGCTGAGGACGCCATGGATTGAAATTGGATTAAACGAAAGCTGCACGATGCCGCTGTCTTGCCGAGCTAGAAACAACAAATCGTCAACCAATCGCCCCAGTCGTCGCGTGATACGTTCGACGACTTCAAGCTGATCGTGCTGAAATTGCGGATCAGGATCAGAGAGTGCAACTTGCACGTTGGTCTGGATCACTGCGATCGGATTTCGTAACTCATGAGACGCGTCGGCTGTAAACTGCTTAAGGCGCTGATATGAATCTCGTACCGGAGCCATTGCCAACCCCGACAGCAGCCAACCAATCGCAGCCGTCACTCCGACCATGAGCGTCGTTCCCCAGCTGAGATCAACAATGAGTTGACGAATGGGCTTGGTGACTTCAAACCAAGGATGACTGACGCGAAGATAGCCCAACACGTGTCGACCCATTTGCACTCGCTGGGTCACCTGTCGCAATAGTTGCTCATGAAAGTGGACAGTTTCACCCTTTGAATTGAAATGAAGCGGGCTATCAAGAGGCTGGTCAAAGGTCGACCAGACCAGTATTCCAGTTGGGTCAAACCACTCTAAGTCAATGTGGTCATCTTCGACAGTCTCTGCATTGTCTCGAAAACTAGCTTCTACATTGACATGCACCCTATCATCAGAGTCATGCTCAATCACGAGCGATCGCTGAATCACTTCAACGACATGGTTTAACGTATCATCGACTCGTTCCACTAATGTGTTGCGAACATATAAATAAAACCCACTCGCAAACAAAATAAGCAATGTAGCGGTGACGAGGGTATACCATAGAGCTAGGCGGCGGCGAGTCGTTTGAAACATTGCAATTTCGAAATATGAACCGCATTGTAATGATGGGGTATGTTCCATCATTATAATTGTGTGCTAACGTTGCTAGAGAGATGAAATTCGGCCAAGAAGTTTGCTTAAAACAGGCATTTCTCCGAATCTTGATCTCTGCACTTCATCGGTTCGGGGAATCAGATATGTCAATTTACGTCGGTAATATTTCGTTCGATGCAACTCAGGAGGATTTGACGACCGTCTTTTCTGAATATGGCACAGTAGAGCGGGTTCAGTTACCAACCGATCGAGAAACAGGTCGGATGCGTGGGTTTGGGTTTGTGGATATGTCGTCTGACACAGAAGAGCAAGCCGCGATTGATGCATTAGACGGTGCAGAGTGGATGGGGCGCACCATTAAAGTGAACAAGGCAAAGCCTCGCGAAAATAACCGTGGTGGCGATCGCAGTCGTTCTGGCTCTAATAAGCGTGACAATTGGGATGGGTTTTCCTCGTCGCGCCAAAATGATCGGTACTCTCGACGCTTTTAGTGTGCGAAGGGAGAATGCATTATGGCTCAAGTTACCGTTGGCGAAAACGAAGGTATCGAATCTGCCCTTCGTCGATTTAAGCGCCGAGTTTCTAGAGCAGGAATTTTGTCTGACCTAAAGCGTAAACGCCACTTTGAAACGCCCACTGAGAAGCGCAAACGAAAGGCGAGCGCTCGTCGAAGTAGGGGGCACTTTACACGCTAGTTTGATTTTTCTTCAATTTTAGGTTCGGGCGGGATGCTCATCTCTGAATGCTCCCGTCCGATTTCTATTAAGAACTGCAGAGCCTTGGCAATATAGCTCGAACATCGATGTGGAGACGTTTCATAAAACGACCGCCACGCCTGAACTTTATATTCATCATAGCGATTGTGATGATCTGGATGACGATCGAGCCATGCAAGCCGCACAGCATGACCAATCAGAATATCCAACACAATATTGCTTTCAATGAGAATGTCTGGATTGCGCTCTACAATAGCGGCAAGCTCCGTGAGCGCCTCAACGTTGACCTGCCGATACTCAGGAGCCTGAATCTTATTTAAAAGGTGTTCGATGCGGAGGGCAAAATTTTTCTCGCCCGGCGTCATTTCTGACAAAATTAGCTCGCTGTTTAAGCGGTTACGCCGTTCAAGCTTGTCTCCAATGACGATTCCCTCGCAGTGCTGTAAAACAGTCCAAATCTTTGGATAAAACCCTTGAGGAACCATATTAAGAGAGCCGTCGCGTTGACGATGTCGCCACCAGCTTCCACCAAAGGGGTCTTGATCTTCATCCTCAGGCAAGACGACCCATCGGATTGTGCCACTTCGTTTGATTGACAACGATTCTCGCCGGAACAAGGTTTGATTTAATCCGGCATAGCCTTCCAAGACCTGACGCAGCCGATTTTCAATTTCAAAGGGAGGAAGCTGCATGAGATGCTCATTGGCTTCATCTTGCGGCATTTGAAGCTCTTGAGCGAGTTCGCTGGTCACCAACAAAATTAAGTAGCTGACACGTAAGGTTAGCAGCCCATCAAACAGATGGGGATCGGTTTTAATCAGAATGCTGAGATAAATCAAGATTTCTTGAGTAAGGGGGCGATCGCGAATGTCTTCACCGCAAAACTCATTAATTCTTTCCATAATTTCGCCATGAGACATCGGCTTATCAATCAGCGACGCCTGGCTATATGCTTTACCAACGGTAATTTGCTTTTGGCGAACCAGAATATCAGTCACCGCATCCGATAGACCGATGTCAACCTTATTGAGCAACCCTGCTGCTCGGCGAATCACCGCCCAAAGCCCAACTTGAGCGGCTTTGTCGTATACTTCATTCAGCAAATCTGCCACGGTCACAAGCTGAGTCGGGCCGCCAATTCCAGTATCAAACTCTAGTCCTTGCAGATGAACAAGCGTTTCAAGGAGCTCAATTTGCTCGTATAGGTTATGCGACTGACGCAAGCTCGTTAGCAACGGAGAAATATTGGTTTCGCACTCTAGCAAAAACTCCTGGGTGTTGCTGAGCGGCCAGTTGCGATCGGGATAAAAGGTTAAATATTGCGGTGCAGGGGCTGCGTCTTGAATAGGCGCAAATTGAAAATTATGAATGTGGTCGATACGCTCAGTTTTAGCCGTCAACATGAGCTGATTTAAGCGCTCAACCTTAATCGCAACCCCCTCACAGTTACCATCACGGAGCTGTTTAATCAGTTCGAGGAGGGGCGATCGCTCAATCCCTGACGAACCATCTTCATGTTGACGCCCTGCTTCAAACATCGTGTGGGTCAACAGCAAGGTCACCATAGGTCGACCAAGTTCATGCCAGTGAGTTTGGATGTAGGCAAGTTCGCCTTTGATTTGCGCCACCAAGAAATGGTAGTCGAGTGTTAAGTAAAACTGCTGCTGGTCTAAAAATGACGGCAAGAAAACGACCACATCATTAGCGATGCGAAAGATTCTAGATGTGGTGAGACTGCGGAGCCGTCGACTCGGGCGACCACTTAACGCCAGCGCATCGTTGCGACCAATCTGGGCATAAATGGCAGACAGCTCACCTGGCTTGCGAACCTGAATGGATTCAAGCTGAGCAGGAGTTTGCGTATTGATGCCATAGGTAGCGAGCTCGGTTTGGAGCATGTCATCTTCGGCAAGCAGAGCCACCTGCACCAGAGACTGTCGATACGAGTTTGACTGACGATGGCGACCAAGGGGATCAATATCCCCAAGGCTAATTAAACCCTCTTTCAGTAGTTTGCCAAGCAAGTAAAGGCTCTGTGCCCACACAAGCGGAACGTTTTGATTGGGCAGGCGGACTTGGCTATGCGGATTTTCGCGCTCTGAGTCAATCGCCGCTTCTGGCACATAATAAAGTTCGGGCAATAGTCTAAATCCATCTCGGTCAATGCTCAGTCCTTCGAGCCTTTGATAATAGTCATCAGCGGCTGGGCGATCGCCCCTAAACCACGCATCCAGAAACAGATACGTAAAGAAGAGAGGCCATTCACACTCAATATGTTCAAATTGCTTAAGCTCCCACGGTTCGTAGTGCAGCCGCGTCGCATCTTCTAAAACCGTCTGGTGCCCGTCCCGTAAGAATCGCTTACAGCCATACCGTCCTTGAAGCTTTTGGACAACATTGGTGCGAGTCCGCTCAACGAGTGCTGGATTTTCGATTGCAAATGCTGGAAACCCAATAATGCTGAGCAACGCCGCATCAACTTCTTTAGAACCCGATTCTCTGGGTAGCAAAGATTCAAGCGTGATCCGAGCCCGCGCGATTTCATCAGGCAACACATGAATAACGGACGCTTGATTGCCACGCACTCCAAACAGATTGAACCCATTCATGGCTTCTAAAGCCGCTTTTGCCATCCCAACCGAACTTGCGTTCAGTTCTGGATTGCCATGATTAATCTTATTGCCCCGCTCCCAAATACCATAGTCAGGGGTGCGGTACGCGCGCCCGATGTAGTAAACAAGGTTTTGAATAAAATTTACTTCGTCGAGAGTAAAAATGATTTGTAGCCCCGATGCCGTCATTTGGGCGAGCATTAGCAGGTAAATAGAGGTTGCATCGAGCTGTAGATGCCCCCACCCATCATCCTCAACGACGGTATCACCCGTGCGAGTGTTGTACTTTGCATGTAACGCATCAAGAGGAGCCTGGGTTGCCTTGAACCGCTCGACTTTAGTCGCTTGCTGCATCATCGAAAAGAGCAATCCTCGCATCAGTTTGACAATGCTGTGCTCTAGCTCGTAGGTTCTACCCCAATCATCCTCAACGCGGCGATAGGCTAACGCCAAGCCCCAAACCGCCAAAATGCTGTAAACATTGTCTCTAACCCAAGCATCAGTGTAGTCTCCGTGAGTATTGACGGCTGCACTCGCGGGGAGCAATCCAGTGACTGGATTTTGTCGAGATAGGATGACTCCCTTTACTTCCTGATAATAGGCATCTAATCGATTCTGAAGGGAGAGTAGAGATAGACGGTAGGTAGAATCACCAGTTGAAAAAGAAGTGGGAGTAGACATTAGGCGTATGTTAAAAATTTCCGGAATTCAAACTGAACACGGTGGAGACAATGGTATACCAGAACACAACAAAAAATCTGGTCACACTCTCCCTCGAAATTTCCTCGACAGAGAACCGTTCGAAAACTTTTTTAATTTTAGTGTTTGAATGTTGGCTTGATAAAGCCGCGTACGCAGTAGAGC
>DBGGTD010000146.1:0-7044 GCA_051162585.1 Elainellaceae cyanobacterium | reverse complement strand
TTGCGAAAGTGATGAATGATAGAGAAACCATTAGCTCACCAACTACCCGTTGTACAAGCATGACAATGTCATGCCCCTCCGAAAATCATTCGCCGATGAGCAATGCCGGGAATTAAGCCTCCGATAATATAGCCTTACGCTCTCGCGTTAGGACACTGAACGTGTGTAGAACCCGCGCGCCGCCCGGGTTCTATACACAAAGAGCCCATAGGGCTATAACCTACTCGTAGATCCAAGGATTGATAGTAGGTTGCCAGCTCATCAATTCATCCGCACTAAACCATAGCCCAATTTCTTGCTGAGCCGTCTCTTCAGCATCAGAACCGTGGATCAAGTTGCGACCAATATCGACGCCAAAGTCGCCTCGGATTGTACCCGGTTCAGACGTGAGAGGGTTCGTTGCGCCAATAATTTTGCGAGCGGACGCGATGACGCCCTTTCCTTCCCAAACCATCGCAACAACTGGACCAGAGGTAATAAATTCAACAAGTCCTTTAAAGAAGGGTTTGTCTTTGTGGACACCATAATGCTCTTCTGCTAGCTCTTTGCTAACAGTCATCAGTTTCATGCCCACCAGAGCGAACCCTTTGTTCTCAAAGCGATGAATAATGTCACCCACCAGCCCACGCTGGACACCATCTGGCTTAATAGCAATAAACGTGCGTTCCAAGGGTCAACTCCTAGACTCTGCTTGACTTGTCCAGAATCCAGATTAACTCAGAAAGATACTCAGAATGAATTTCTTTATGCTCACCAGCGATAGCGCTGCTCAAGCCATGAGCGAATTTCTGCCTCTGAACTCAATGTAACTCGTTGATCTGTTGATGGATCATAGGCATGCCAGCGAATGGTTCCATTGCGTGACGTGGTCTGCCAAATGCGAATTTCATGCCCTTGAGTAAGAAACCGAACCGTCGAACGGCCTAGCGTTCGCAATAGCTGATTGAAACGGGGAAGTAGAGATTTGGAGGAGGGCGCATTTAACGACGTACGCCCAACTCGAGTTGAATTTGAAGATGTTGAAGCTTTCATAAGTGCCTTCTTGCATCAGGCTGCATAAGTTATTTCTATTTCATCGAATTAGAAGAATTTTGATAAGGTACAAACCAATTAATCTCAGCTAGTACAGTTTTTTGGAGCAATTGTGCTATTGCTTTTTGATGCGAACTGTACCGGCTAAATGACGACTTAATTTGCATATAATCTGTACATAATTTGAATTAATTTATCAATTATCTGATCGACTAAATATAGCAATCTCCAAGGGGGTGTGACGGTGGAATGGGCGTACTCCTACCCGCTGCTCATACACAATTCACAAGCGATTTAGGATCGCTATAGAATTCGTAAATATTACATATATGAGAGATTGTTTAAGATGTTCAAGTATTAGGCAGAACGAGGCGATCGCCTGATCGCCTTGTGTTAATGCAGCTATATCTAGAGAGCGACGGATCTCGATAAACGTATCAAATCAGAATGCCAAACTTAACGGAAAGCAAGCCATTTCTGCTTCGCTGCTTTCGGAATGTCGATTGAACCTTAAAGCATGCTTCGCTTCGCTGCTTTTGAAATGACAAATACCAGCTTTAAGAAAACATCCTCTGAGGCGAACTATATATGCTAAGAGAACCATTGTCATACCCTCAACTAACCTTAAATCAGATTAAATTTCGAGGATATTCGCCTGGTGTAATTGGCAAAGTCACTGAAATTCATGGCAAGTATTACTCCAAAAACTGGGGGCTTGATGCATCATTTGAGGCGGAAGTAGGGATTGAGTTTGCAGACTTTATTGGTGAGTTTCAAAGCGATCGCGATGGACTTTGGATTGCCTATTATCAGGATCAATTTGCAGGCTCAATTGCTATCGATGGTCGTCAAGCTGATCGAGTGGGTTCACGATTACGGTGGTTTATTGTTGCTCCAGAATTTCAGGGAATTGGATTAGGTCGAATGCTCATGAAAATGGCAATTCAGTTTTGTCAAGAGACTCAACAAAGTCCAATTTATCTGTGGACGTTTTCGGGATTAGATACCGCCCATCATCTGTATCGAGCGTTTGGATTTCATTTGGTTGAGGAGCATGCAGTTGTGAAGTGGGGGCGATCGCTCCGAGTCCAAAAATTTCAGCTAGATTTTAGAGTCTCATGAGGGTGTAAGCGCAGGCATTGAACTGTTCTAATCAATTTTTTAGGAACTGTACTAGTTTCAACCCTCTAAATTGCTCTATAGTTCCAAGCATTAAGGGACCTTCACTGCGATAGCGTCATCCTGTGAAAATTCTTCTCGATCGCCAATCAACTCAGCCGATTTATCAGCAAATTCGCGATCGCATTGGTCATTTCATTCGTTCTGGGGTGCTTGAACCCGGTCAACGACTTCCCTCTATTCGCGCTCTTGCTGAAAATACCCAAGTCAACAAGCTAACTGTCATCGAAGCCTACAGTCTTCTAGAAGCGGATGGGCTCATTTATGCACGTCCGGGAGCTGGTTATTTTGTAAATGCAAAGCCTGTTACTGCATCTCATAAATGTCGGTCTGCATTTGCGCCTGCCCAAACGGTGATTATCCCTGAGCAGCGTAAGCTATCTTTCTTCGACATTTATACCAATTCGATGCAGGCTCGCCGCCACGGAGAAATTATTGATTTTAGCTCCGGTTTTACGCTGCGATCCGACCTAGACGACATCCAGCGGGTTGCCCGACGAGCCATGCGAGAGATTGCAGACAATTTATTTGACTACGATGTCCCAGAGGGACAGCTCAACCTGCGCCAACACATTGTGCAGCTATTGATTCATCAGGGGTTAGAGATTTCGTCTGACAACCTTATTATTACCAATGGGGCAATGCAAGGGCTGTCTCTGGCGATTCATCATTATGTGCAACCGGGAGATTGGGTGATTGTCGAGAGCCCGACCTATCATGGGGCGATCGCCATCTTTCAGGAGGCCAAGGCACGAGTGATTGGTATCCCGATGGGCGCTGAGGGGATGAATTTAGAGTTGCTCGCTCAATATCTCGAAAGCCACCGCCCGACGCTAATCTACACGATTAGCACCCTGCATAGCCCAACCGGAATCACCACCTCTCAGAGCCATCGGCAGCGGCTCTTGAGCCTTGCTGAACAGTATGACTGTCTCATCCTTGAAGATAATGCCTATGAAGGACTTCATTTTGGCACGGTTCCTCCGTCTGTTAAGGCATTTGATCGCTCTGACCGAGTCATCTACGTGGGCACTTTCTCAAAAACTCTAATGCCGGGGTTGAGAGTGGGCTATCTGGTTGCTACGGGAGAGCACTATAAACCTCTTTTGGAGCGCAAACTGTTGCAAGACCTCAGCGCATCTAGGGCATCTCAGGCGATCGTGAGCGAATATCTCGCATCGGGGCACTATCGTCGGCATCTGAATCGAGTGCGCTCTAACAATCTCCAAAGTCTCAATACGATGCTTGAAGCATTGGCGACCTATTTCCCAGATGAAGCATGCTGGACACAACCCGAAGGCGGCATTTTGCTTTGGGTGCAGTTTCCAGAGCAGGTGCTGGTTAAAGAGATTTGTCAAAAGGCTCTTGCTCGACACGTTCTCGTGACGTGTGGTTCTTCATTCTTTCCTGACCAGCAAGGCTATCCAGCGATGCGGCTCAGTTTTTCTCACCCGCCTGATGCGATTGAAAAGGGAATCGCCATTCTTGGGGAGATATTGAAAGACCATTTAGCAGACTCAAAATTGAGCCGCATTTCATGACGTGTATTCGAATGCGCTTGAGCGATCGCCATGTCTCTGTCGAACCCATTGACTTAATGTGAGTCATCGCAATTCAATGATCATCGATGACATTCATATGTCGAGCCCTGATCATTCGATGTTGCTCTATGACAATGGCATGTTTGTCGATAACAATCCTTCTGCAACCGCTACAATCCTATGTTGAGCGATAACAATCCTTCTGCAGCAGCTGCAATCCTATGTTGAGCGATGACAATCCTTCTCTAAGAATTGCAATCCTAAATCATTCATGAAATGGGAATGCGGGCATCTTGCCCACGTTGGCAACGCCTCTGGGATGCGCAAATGGTTTAGGCTAGTCATGCATCCTAAATCATTAAGGAGGGAGGTTTATATGCCACCCTATTCGCCGTTGCACTCATCTGATACGGTTCAATACACCCATCAGCGTCAAGGAACGTCTCAACTACAGTCGGCCATTCAATCGTCGACTCTTCCATGGACTACGTTTGAAGACATGCTGCACCGTCTCCATGCTGACGGCGTTTATGTTCACTCGGAGCAGCTCGCCGAATTTCTGTTGGCGCATGGATTGCCCGTTGATTTGCGCTATGTGCCGTCTCATTTACAATCAAAGGCGCGACACATCAATGAGCACTACCAGGGAGATATGGCCGCGCTTGCGGATGAGCCATCTCAGCCGTTCTAATGGGGCGTGTAATGTAAGTCCTATTGCTCTGCCCTGTGTCGTATGCTTGATGGGGATTTGAACAGGGACTCTTCTGCAAATAGTTTGCTCATTAATCAATGGCCTGTGAATCAATGACATCTTATTCTGACTTGACACCTGCGCCGTCTGAACCTGCGATCGCCACACATTCCTCGGACGCTGATGAGGCATATCAGCGCAAAATGCAGCGTCGAAAAGAGGTGCAGCAGCAGCGATTGGCTGAACGCAAGCAAGAAAAAGGGCTTGTGATCGTCCATACGGGAAATGGAAAAGGCAAAACCACAGCGGCGTTGGGCATGGTGATGCGATCGCTCGGTCACGGGTATCGAGTGGCGATCGTGCAGTTTATCAAGGGCGCGTGGGAGCCTGCTGAGAAAAATGTGTTGAGTCGTTGGGCTGAGCAGCTAGAGTTTCATGCGATGGGAGAAGGCTTTACCTGGGAAACGCAGGATCGGCAACGAGATACCCAGATGGCGCAAGATGCCTGGGAAAAAGCAAACACGTTTATTGCTAATCCAGATTTTCGGCTGGTGTTACTCGATGAGGTAAATATTGCCCTCAAGCTTGGCTATCTATCTGTTGAGCAAGTCTTAACAGGCTTAGCGCAAAAACCTGACGATTCTCACGTGATTTTAACCGGGCGAGGTGCACCAGACCGTCTGATTGAGCGGGCTGATTTGGTTACTGAAATGACCCTGGTGAAACATCCGTTTCGAGAGCAGGGAGTCAAAGCGCAGCCTGGTATCGAGTTTTAGCAAATTCTAAACGAATCTCTAAGATTAGGGGTTAAATTGAGTCTGGTGTGAGGAGCGTGATCATGGCATCCAGATTTGTTTGGTATTCTTTGGTGTCGATGCCTCTATTCAGCAGTTTGGCGATCGCCCCAACGTTACCATCTGCTGCCCAAACTGCCGATACCATTCATGCCGATGAATCAACAATCAATATCGATGATGTGCCCAAACGAGCCGACTTATCATCAGACGATTTGGTTGCGTCTTCATATGATGATGTAGATAGCCCAGTTCATTTGCCGGATGAGCCATTATCGAATCGCTGGTCAGATGGGGTATCCCCGTTCAACGGTTCAATATCGGCACCTGAATATCGGGTCGAATCCGCATCGAGCGACGAGGCAGAAGATGCATCGGACGCCTCACGGCTGGACGTCGAACGCCCTGCGATGGCGCAAATCACGTCGGTTTCTCGGTTGTCAGACGTGCAGTCAACTGACTGGGCTTATCAAGCCTTGCGATCGCTCGTCGAACGCTATGGCGTGATTGTCGGCTACCCAGATGGCACGTTTCGAGGCAACCGTTCCTTGAGTCGCTACGAGTTTGCCGTGGCTGTGTTAGCTGCGCTCGATCGCATCACCGAACTCATCGATCAAGGGTTGGCAGATCGGGTCGAACGTGATGATTTAGACACGCTGCTTCGGCTCCAAACTGAGTTTGCCGCCGACCTAGCGCTGCTTGGCGGACGAATGCGATCGCTCGAATCTCGAACCGCCCTCATTGAAGCCAATCGATTTTCGATAACTACCAAGCTGAGTGGAGAAGCAATTTTTGCATTTTCAGGTCGATCAGGGGTCGACGAAGATAACCGTACCGTCTTCCGCGATCGGGTGCGCCTCGATTTAGTCACCAGTTTTACCGGGTACGACCAGCTCAATACTCGATTAGTGGCGGGTAGCGCGCGTCCGTTTAACGCGGCTAGCGCATTCGATGCAGTGGATGCGGGGACGTCAGAGGGCAGCTTGGTTCCGCGCATTCGGGGGAATACCGACAATGATTTGGAACTAGACTGGCTTGCCTATCGCTTCCCCGTTGGCGATCGCCTCGATGCCTATGTCAGCGCCACGGGGGGCATTCACAGCGACTACGTACCGAGTACATTTAGTCCATTATTTGACGATTTTGATGGCGGCAACGGTTCAATCTCGGCCTTTAGTCAAGAAAGTCCAATTTATCGAATCGGTGGTGGAGCCGGAGCCGCTATTAGCATATTCCTCGCAGATGATAGCCTCGCATTGACGGCAAGCTATTTAGCCGATGACGCAGCTGATCCCACACCAGGACAAGGACTCTTCAACGGCGATTATGCGGCTCTAGGGCAAATTACATTTTTGCCGGGCGATCGCCTCCAGATTGGCGCAACCTATATCCACGGCTACCACACCGAAGACAATGCCATCTTCGATTTGGGCCAAGGGGATGAATTTTTCGTCGGCACTGTTCCTGCGAATGCTGCCCATATTGAACTGGGAACCTCGGCAGTGACTAACTCGTATGGCGTTCAAGCGTCTTATCAGGTCAATAGCCGATTTACGGTGCATGCGTTTGGAGGCTACACCGACGTTATTTTCGTCGATCAGGGCAACGGCGAGGTGTGGTATTACGGCGTTGGTTTTGGGTTTCCTGATTTACTACTACCTGGTAGTTTGGGAGGGCTAATGAGAGGCGTAGAGCCCTATCTGGGCGGCGTAGAGGGCGTCGATCTCACCGTTGAAAATGACACGTCGGTTCATCTTGAAGCCTTCTACAAACTCCGGCTGTCTGACTTTATTTCAATTACGCCTGG
>DBGGTD010000145.1:0-3838 GCA_051162585.1 Elainellaceae cyanobacterium | reverse complement strand
GTTGAATCGGATGCAGTCTTCTAGTTGCATCAGGTGCGTATCAAGCAGGTTTAGCGACAAATGGTTCAGCGTATTGATCCTGACAACAGGGTCTTTAATATGCGCGACTAACTGTACTCACTAGGAGACATTTAACCATGAAACTCTGTTATCGCGGTGTGTCATACGAGCGCGGTTTGCCCTGTCTTGAATTTGCAGATGGGGCAATCAGTGGTAAATATCGGGGTGTTGAATGGCGATCGCGCCAACTACTCACTTCATTAGTGCTTCATTCAGTTCAAGCACTCACCTATCGGGGTGTGGCTTATCTCTCAAGCACCTACCGCTTTGCCTCACCAGATTCGAGAAATATGCCTCGTTCTTATGAAGGAGCAATGTCATAACGGCGAAGCTTCTCAACTCTGTTCTTTGAGTGTTCAATCTCAAAAACTCACTAGTTCTAACCTTCAAGATTACGAACCGATCATTTTCTGTCATTCATTCTTAACTAAGGAGAAAACAATGAGTATTACCGACAATCAAATTCAAGCTCTGAATAATGTTTCAGATTTGCAAGAGCTTTCTGACGAAAATGCTGCCACAGTTCAAGGTGGTGTTGCAGACCTTTTTAGACATCACACGCCCCATCCAAATAATGAAAGGTTAGGCAGATTCCATGGTGGTGGCTTGAGACGACTAAGCTCAAATGCGGACAATCAAATTAGTTCGATCTGGATTAGTGGTGGTGAAAAGTGGAAGTTTTACCTTAAGCCAAACTGGATTGATATACCAGGTGTAAGAGATTCTTTCGTGTTGGATAGAACTCGCTCCCGGTATGGGAAGTGGTATAACCTTACTTGGTCTAATGACAAGATTTCTTCGTTCAGAAGGATTGGTTAATCACTAACCATAGGAACTAAAAGGGATCCGTAAATATGTATAGCCGTACGCTCTCGCGTTATGACGTTAAACGTGTGGTGAGCCCCCGCGCCGCGGGGGCTCACCACACAAACCTAAGTCCGTAGGACTATAACATAGCGTTTCTCATGTAAGTTCCTTTGGAGGATGGGCATGTTTCGCTTTGCCCATCCTCTAGAAAACGTCGTCCTTCATGGAATGGAATGAGAGATGAATTTAATCGCGAGCAAGAAGTGTGAGCGAGACGCTCACGTCTGTATAAGACAAAATCATCCCCTAATTAAGCAACGCCTATTTTCAGCGTTGCTAAATTAGGGAATGATGTAACGCCTTCAATCTGTCAATGTCGCCTGTGCAAGCAATAACCATTTGGGCATGGTTAGCACTGGGGCGATGCCATGCCCTTTCCTAACTCTTTGTTTAACGTCACCAGAGCAAGATTTACTGCTACCTTAATCAATTTCGTTCACTACTACAGCTTACTCTACAAAAGACACTGTAAAGCACTATCTATCATGCAAAATAAACAATTGTTGGTTGACCTATCACCAGAACAGTCTGCATTAGTTGAAGGAGGCTATACGCTACACCTTCACAGTCCCCATCGAGATGCTGTGATGGGCACGCTTTGCTTTGCCCATCCTACATTTTGGAGAAGCTCGACAATCCGTACAAAGAATGGACTTTGAACTATGCGATATCAACGTGTCCTTCAACATGACGAAGAAGACTGCGGTGCAGCCTGCGTTGCCACAGTTGCCAAACACCACGGACGCACCCTAGCAAGCAGCCGCATCCGAGAAGCGGTTGGCACCGGATCACGCGGCACGTCACTACTTGGTTTGAGCCGAGGCTCTGAATCATTGGGATTCAACACTCGTCAGGTCAAAGCAAATCCGGACTTTCTCGACCGTTTGCATCAAGCCCCCCTTCCGGCTATCATTCACTGGAACGGCTACCACTGGGTTGTTTTATATGGTCAACAGGGGAAGAAGTATGTAATTGCTGATCCGGCGGTAGGCATTCGCTATTTGACTCGCCGTGAGTTAATGGAAGGGTGGAGCAATGGCGTGATGCTACTGCTAGACCCCGATGATGGTCGGTTTTATCAGCAACCTGAAGACCAAATCGGTGGATTTGGGCGTTTTCTACAGCGAGTATTGCCCTATCGGGGGATATTAATTCAGGCGATCGCCATCAATATTGTGATTGGTCTACTATCCCTTGCGTCACCCCTGATGATGCAACTGCTCACGGATGATGTGCTGGTGCGGGGCGATACGCAATTGCTGACTACGGTGGCGATCGGCGTGATTGCCATGAACCTATTTAGCAGTGTCATTAGTTTAGTGCAGGCGCATTTGATTGGTCACTTTGGTCAACGGCTGCAACTGGGCATGATTCTTGACTATGGGCGTAAACTCTTGCACTTGCCCTTGAGCTACTTTGAAAGCCGTCGCAGTGGCGAAGTGGTCAGCCGCATTTCTGATGTGGATGCTGTGAATAGCCTGATTTCGCAAGTCGTGCTGGGGTTGCCCAGTGAATTCTTTATTGCGGTGGTGTCTCTTTGCTTCATGCTGTTTTATAGCTGGCAACTCACGCTGGCATCGTTAGCAGCTTTCGTGATCGTGACGCTGGTAAATCTATTGTTTCTACCGGCTCTCCGCCACAAAACCCGCAATATGATTGTGTTGGGTACTGAAAACCAAGGCTTTCTAGTTGAAACATTTCGGGGAATGCAAATCCTCAAAACCACGCAAGCTACACCACAAGCCTGGCAAGAATACCAAACCAACTTTGGTCGGTTGGCTAACTTAGGCTGGGGCATGATGAAGCTAGAGCTACACAGCGGCACCGTGACGGGCGTCCTCTCGACCTTGACAAGTATTGCATTACTGTGGCTAGGGAGTTATCTGGTCATTGACCAAACGCTCACTGTTGGTCAACTACTCGCATACAACGGCATGAGCGGCAACTTTCTTGGGTTCCTCGGATCGGTGATTGGTTTGGTTGATGAATTTATCATGGCGCAGGTCGTGCTCCAGCGCTTAGCTGAAGTCATTGATGCCACTCCAGAAGATCAGAATGATAGCCAAAAGCCTTGGACAGAGATTCCAGCCGATGCGGATATCGTGTGTGCTGACCTCACCTTTCATCATGCGGGTCGAGTAGATTTGCTACAAGATGTTTCTTTAACCATTCCGGGCGGAGAGGTTGTTGCGCTGATTGGCAAATCGGGCTGTGGTAAAAGTACCTTTGCTAAGCTGCTGGCTGGGTCATATTTCCCCCAATCGGGCAACATCCGCTATGGGCTTTATAATCAGCGCGATCTATCACTCGATTGCTTGCGACAGCAAGTGATGCTGGTGCCCCAAGAGCCGCACTTTTGGAGTCGTTCTATCATTGACAATTTTCGCTTTAGCTACCCTCACGCTACCTTTGAAAGTATCGTCCAAGCCTGTCAGATTGCGGGGGCGGATGAGTTTATCAGCAATCTGCCTGACAAATATCAGACGGTGTTAGGAGAATTTGGTGCCAATCTATCAGGCGGGCAGCGGCAGCGGTTGGCGATCGCCCGTGCCATTATCACCGATCCGCCTGTGCTAATTCTGGATGAATCGACGGGTGCTCTTGATCCGGTGAGTGAAGCGCAGATCCTTCAACGGCTGTTTAATAATCGTCCAGGGAAAACCACGATTGTGATTAGCCATCGCCCCAGCGTTGTGCAACATGCTGACTGGATTATCATGCTGGAGCAAGGAAGAGTTGTGATTCAAGGGATGCCGGAAGATTTGCGATACCGACCCGGTGACCACCTTGATTTTCTAGGCGATGTGCCTTCATCCAACGGTTGGAATAGAAATGCAATTACGTGTACGGGCGTTGGCGGAGCCTGCCTTTAGCCTTATTCCCCGTACGGGCGAAGCATTCGGTACAATCT
>DBGGTD010000144.1:0-2981 GCA_051162585.1 Elainellaceae cyanobacterium | reverse complement strand
GGGTTATAGTCCGGTGGACGTTGAGAAACAGGGCGATCGCCTGACTGGAGTTCGCGTTTCCAATTCCACATCTCACATCACTATTCGGGCCCAGGTTATTTTAGATGGCACTGAATTAGGAGATCTGTTGGCGTTGGCAGACGTGCCTCACCGCTGGGGGTGGGAATGGCACTCTGAATGGCATGAGCCGAGCGCTCCAATCGCAGCGAATGAATTAACTCAGCGATATCCGGTACAGGCTCCAACCTGGGTAGTAATTCTTCAAGATTTTGGAGCCGGTCAGTCTGCACCTGATATTCCAGTTGCTCCTGGCAATGATGAGGATCAGTTTGTCGGAGCATGGGAATCTTATGGAGTTGAATCATTTTTAAACTATGGGCGACTGCCGGGCGATCGCTTCATGATTAACTGGCCTCAAAAAGGGAACGATTATGGGGAAACGTTAGAAAGGCTAGTTATCTCCGACACCGCTCGTCACGAATTTTTGCGCGATGCCCGTTGGCACAGCCAAAATTTTGCCCGATACATTCAAACTCACTTGGGTTATCGTTACGGCTTAGCCAATAATGTCTTTCCCTTGACGCCAACCGGGCTGGGAGGTGGCGCATTCGCCCTGCATCCTTACTACCGAGAAAGTCGGCGGCTGCGTGGGCTAACCACCGTGACTGAGCGCGATATTCTGCCAATGCCGGACGGATGCATCGCTGCCTTGCCTATTGATGAGCAGGGAACGGTCGAAGCGATCGCCCTTGGCAATTATGCAAATGACCATCATTATCCGGGGGCACTCGGCGAATTATTGACGCTCAAGCCCAAGTCGATGCGCTGGGGCGGACGCTGGACGGGTACTCCGTTTGCGATTCCCTATCGCTGTCTGATTCCAACATCAATGGATGGATTGCTCGTTTGCGAAAAAAATATCTCGGTGTCGCACATTGCCAACGGAGCGACCCGACTGCAACCGATCGTGTTGGGGATTGGTCAGGCAGCGGGCATGGCGGCGGCGCTATGTGTTGAGCAAGCCTGCGAACCCCGGCAACTCCCTGTTCGGATTCTGCAAGAGGCATTACTCAATGACGCTAACGCTCCTGCAGCCGTGATTCCTCTACTCAATGGGCTACCTGATTCGTCTAACTGGCGCGATCGCCAGCGCTACTATCTAGACCATCCAGACCACTATCCAGTTAATGGCAATGATGATGGGGCAATCAAACCCAATGCGGTCGGATCAAGCAGCCCTAATCCTATCTCCAGTCGCCAGTTTTCAGGATATTTCAATCGCTGTGACGGCGATCGCTGTACCATTACGCTGACTCGCTCGGACGATTCAAATGATTTAGCCTCGATCCTAGACTTAGTAACGCTCGATCCCGAGGTTCATCAACAGCTTCAAACAGTGCCCGATTCTCAACGTTTGACGATATGGGGCAATCTCAACCGAGCCGGAGGCTGGGTAGTGGTGGACGTGCTTAACATTGATTAGCCCGTAAGCCGAAAATACAAGAGTCAATTTCTTCTATCAGAATTTCCTGATTGTTGGTAGTCGTGGCTGTATTCGGAAATGTGACCATTTGACACAGCCATTTCTATGTTGACTTTTGCTGCTTTCATTTGCACCGCGTTAGCGCTAAGCGTTACGCCCTTGGTTCATGTCCAGCTTAATACCGAATCGAGCGATCCATTTTCATCGTTTAGCGATCCGCAACTCTGCGATCATCGGGGAAGCGGGCGGCGAGATGTAGGTCAGTGCAGTTAAGCGTCAGTCTCCCAACTGTAGAATCTACCGGAGAATCTACCGGGTTGATTTGACTCATTATTTGGAATTTCTAATCGAGTACGAGATAGCGGGTCAATAAAATCTACTGACTCGCTATCCCTCAGAGTGATTGCGAAATCTCTTCCTGCTCTAAGCCTGCTTATCCAAGAATCCTCGGATTTGCCGGACAGCAGCTTGACCGATGTTATAGACCGCCCAGCTTCCCGCTAGGATAATCGGCAGAAGAACAACGAGCAAACGAAGATCAAAGTCCATGCTAAGACCTCTCCTTAAAGATTTATAACTTGCTCTCATAATTACTCTTATTGTGCGATGAATTGACGTAATTGGCTAGTCCAATTTCTGATTTTGGGGAAAATGACGGATCACTTCCGCCACTGTCCACGCTTGGGCGATCGCCCCTTGCGGCAGATGGGGCGGGTCTCCATCAAAAATTTCTGATATGGAACTGAGCCCTGCCTGATGTTCAAAGTGGCTGAGAAGCGGAGTCCAATCGAATGGGCAGGGTTCATTGGGATAGCATTGTTCCCACGCTCGGATAAAGGGGCCAATCAGCCATGTCCAAACGGTGCCTTGATGGTAAGTGCGATCGCGCTGCCAAATATCGCCCGCATAGCGACCCTGATAGCGTGAATCGTGAGGATCTAATGACCGCAAACCATAGGGGGTCAAGAGGCGATCGCCTGCTACCCGCAATACGCTTTGAGCTTGAGGTCTTGGAAATCCATTATGTTTGAGGGAGAGCGCTAGAACCGCGTTAGGGCGAATCGTTGGATCGGGGCGATCGTCAGGCTCGATGACATCGTAAAAATACCCCCGTTCTGAATTCCAAAATTTTTGCAGCGACACTCTTACCTGTTGTGCCTGATGAGCATAGCGCTGAGCCTGTTTGCTCAACGATGCAGCGTGCTCTGGCATCGTGTGTTGCATCCACTCTGAGCTTGCCCATTGCTGCGCCCAGCACAGGGCAGAATACCACAGGGCATTGATTTCAATTGCTTTGCCTTGCCGGGGCGTAACGGGTTGTCCTTCAACGACCGTGTCCATCCAGGTGAGTGCCATCCCAGGAGCTTCCCAGGTAATCAGCCCGTCAAAGGCATCAACCCGAATATTATGAAGTGTTCCAGCTGTGAGAGCTTTATAGATATTTTGCACCACGGGGTAGTGGGCCTGTAGAAACGACCAGTCTTGGGTCGCCTCCCAA
>DBGGTD010000143.1:0-7064 GCA_051162585.1 Elainellaceae cyanobacterium | reverse complement strand
CCACCAGCTGCTAAGGTTCCAAAAATATCAAATACAGATAGATCAAAACTTAAAGATGAAAGCGCAAGCGTACGGTCAGAAGAGGTGATGTTAAAGCGCCGATTAATATCGAGAATGGTGTTAACTGCACCCTGATGATCAATCATGACGCCTTTAGGTAACCCAGTAGAACCAGAAGTGTAGATAACATAGGCTAGATCTGAGGCGTTTTGTACACACTGCCATTTACTAGGAATTGGAGACAGGGTATCTATACAGAGACGTCGGATTGACTCAGGCCAGTTTAAGGCACTATCAAGTTTCGATTGAGTCAATACCCATTCAACCTTTGCCTGTTTCAAAAGATAATGTTGACGTTCTGTGGGGAGTCCGGGATTAATGGGGACATAGGCTGCTCCGGATGCCAAGATACCCAATGCTGCAACCACCTGTTCCCAACCCTTCTCCATAACGATGGCAACTAATTGATTGGGACGAACATCTTGCTGACGTAGATAATGGCCAATATGAGATGCACGGACACTCAACTCCTGGTAAGTGAGTGTCCGTTGAGAAGTAACGACAGCGAGTTGATCTGGAGAACGCTTAGCTTGCTCAAAAAACAGCGTGTGCAGCAGAGCATTGTGAGGCAATGGAATTACGCTTGTATTCATCAAAGACTGCTTTTGAGCAGACAAGGCAAGATTACGAACAGGGGCTTGCCAAATGTGTTCAGAAGTAGCCAATTGCTGAAGAAACTCGCTATAAGCAGAAAACATCTCATCCAGCAGGTTAGGTGGGAAAATCTCCTCAACTGCATCCCAGACGTAGATTAAAGCTCCCTCAACTTCAGCAATTTGATGATCTAAGTAGACCTGGGCCGTTTGCCCAATGCTATGAACAACTTCTCCCAGCCAACTCATTGGCAACGTTTTTTCCACAGCAGTTTCACCTATTACGCTTTCATTGATTAGTGAACTCGTGAAAACAATTGGCATGAGTATTCTGGATGAGTGATCATGGATACGGGTCATTTCTCGTAGAACATGGACACCCCCTACAGATTGATGATCCAGATCCTGCCAAAGCTGCTTCTGAATGCGCTTAGCACGAGTTGTAAAAGAATCTTGTCCAAAATTATTGATAGCCAATAAAGTCAGTGAAGTAAAGTCACCTACAATCTGATTGATTTGGGGATGGAGTGGCGGTCGATTGAACAGCGTTAAGTTAATTGTGAATTGTGGGCTTTTGCTCCAAGCTGTTAAGACTTCTGCAAAGGCAGCCAGTAACAGTCCAGAAGGCGTCAAATTTGTCAGATTAGCCCGCTGTTTTAGATGAGTCCAGATGTCTGCTTCTAATCGGCCTGATCGACGCACAAATTGAGGATTCTTGATGCTGGCAGGATGCTTATCGAGCGGCAGTTCTGGCGAGGGGGGTAAGGTTAAAAGACGGTTCTGCCAATATTCTAGCGAGCGTTGGTAGGATTCCGAATTGCGCAGGGCAACTTGTGTTAAAACATAATCGCGAAATGAAAGTTTGAGGGGAGGCAACGGGCACTCTGGCGTTTCCATTATCTGGGCCAGTTCGCGACTAATAATTGTTAAACTTCGCCCATCTCCGATTAGGAAATCAAAACTAATAAAGAGTCTAACTACCTTTTCTGTGAGTTGAGCAGCCCGAATTTCAAATAATGGATAATGGTGAGCGGGTAATATTTGGTGCGATAGCTGTTTTCGAATACTAATCACTTGATCAGTAACCCGATCAGGATTTTGTGTTCTTAAGTCTAGAACCTCAATTTTATAAGCAGGAACATGCTCTAGAATCTGCTGCTGTCCATCAGAGTGAATAATAACTCGCAGCATTTCATGTCGCTCAACCAACCTTTGCCAAGCATGTTCGAATCGATTTAAATCTAAATCAATGCTGTCTATTTCAATATATCCATGAGTTGAAACGTTGCCCAAATCAAAGGTGCTATTACGCCCCAACCAGTACGCTTGTTGAATATCGGTCAAGGGAAATGGCTGATATCGTTGACTAAGATCTGGAAGGACTATAGGAAGTTTCTGATCAGGCGTTTTATCTCCAGCAATAGATTCCTGATCTCCACGCAACCGCTTTTCAAGTAAGGCTTGCTTTGTCGGTGAAAGGTTGGCCTTTCGATTAATGACCTGTTCTTTGTTGACGTACACCATTGGCAGCACCTAAAAAACTGAATGAAAGCAGCTCAGACATCAAAAAAACTAATTATCTATCTGGAGCCTAACGTAGTTTGGAGCCTAACGTAGTTTGGAAACGGCTGAATTTGCTTCAAATCATTCTCTAGAATAACTAGTTCGTCGGTTTTACCTACTTCCCTAAATCCCGCAAATCTGTAGGTAATTTGCATCATCCGATTGCGATTGTTCGGTAGAAATTCTGCATATAGACAACAACCTTCATCTTTTGCAAGTCGCATAATATAGCTCAATAAGACAGTACCCACGCCCCTGGAAATCACTCGACAGGACATCAGTAGAAGCTTAATTATCCATCTCTTTGTCTGGCACTCTACTAAGGCTAGTCCAACCTTCCCATAACTGCCATAACGATCATCCAAACTCGTAATCAGAAGCTTGTAGCGCGGTGATTTCCGAAACTGATTCAGTTCATCGTAAGAGTAGGTATATCCAGTTGTGTTTAATTGATTAGTCCGAAGCGTCAATTCCTCAGCTCGCCGTAAATCTGATTCACTAGCGTAGGCGATGTTGAAAACCATGTCTAAGGTAGCTAAAAATTCCGACTGAGAACCTGAAAATTGCTCTTCAGCTTGTCTTCGTTGTAAATCGCTAACATAAAACTGCCTTCTCAGCTTTGAATCTTCTGAAATAAATCGGGGATTCATTTCTGGCATCTCAAGAAGCTGAGGTAGGCTTTCAGCATTAATACAACGGACTGCGGGCAAAGAGAAAGCAACTTCATCTAGCTCAAAGGGTTGATCATCAATGAAAGCCAACGCATCTAATCCAATATTGAGTGATTGAGCAATCGCCTCAAGAGAAGAAACCTTCGAGTTCCAATGTATTTGTGGATACAAGAAATATTCTAGTAACCCAAATTCTTCTAGTTTTGCACTTGCTTGAGTATAGTCATTTTTACTTGCTATTGAATGTAAAATTCCTCGATCATCTAGCACTTTGACAATTTCAACAGCTGAGGCATCCAAATAAACCTGATCATCTTCAAGTAAAACCCCTTTCCATAAAGTGTTATCCAGATCCCAAACAACACATTTAACTAATGACTTGTCACTGTGAGAAATACGAACTGCTTCAGTGTTGGCATGTGTCATAATTTCATCTCGCAAGCGCTTTTGGCTGAACTGTTTCCGAAAGGTTTAAAGTTTCTCTATGCTCCTGATACCCGTACTCAGCAATTGTAAGTTGTTGAATTTGAGTACTGCCTTCGATAATTTCCATGATTTTGGCATCGCGCCAATATCGCTCAACGGCAAACTCTTGACTGCATCCATTTGCACCGTGAATCTGCACTGCATCATGGGCTATCTGAGAGGCTGTTTTAGAAGCAAAATATTTTGCAATTGATATTTCTGAGATGGATTTTGAATGGCCACTATCTTTAAGGCAACCAGCATTAAAGCAGAGGAGTCTAGCTGCTTTAATATTAGTGACCATTTCAGTGATTAGTTGACGAATTAAAGGATGTTCTTTCAGACAAACGCCAAATTGCTTACGGTGTATCGTATATCGTAAGCACGCTTCTAAACAAGCTTGAGAAATTCCTACGCATCCCCAAGCAACACTGTATCGGCCATAGTTGAGAGCTGTATTTGCAACAAAGGAAAATCCCAAGCCAGGCTTGCTGACCAAGTTCTCTAGAGGGACTTGACAATTGTCTAATTTAAGCTCTGCAAGCATTGAAGCTCGTACTCCAACAATGTTATTGATCGGTTCAATTGAAAGGCCAGAGTAATCTTTTTCAATAATGAAAGCTGCTGGATTTCCTTCATATTGAGCAAACACTAGGAAAATATCTGCAATTTGTCCATATGTAATCCATTTCTTTTGTCCATTCAGGTAATATGAATCGCCCACTCGTATTGCTGTAGTCTCAATATTCTTGGCATCACTACCAATGTGAGGTTCACTAAGCGCAAATGCAGCAATCTTCTTCCCTGATGCTAATTGAGGTAACCAAGTTGCTTTTTGGGTTTGACTTCCCCACTTGTGCAAGGTGTGACTCACCATACTATGGACCGTCAATAAACTTCGGATAGAGGAACATCCTCGGCCAATCTCTTGATTCAAAAAACCAAAAGTTATCATATCCATACCACTGCCGACATAATCTACAGGCAGTACAGCGCCCAAATATCCTCTTTGAGCCATCTCTTCAATGAGAGTTTTAGGCGTATATCTTTCTTGATCCCATTTTGCTGCATGAGGGATAATTCGTTCGTTCACAAAAGCTCTAAACTCCAGCAGAGCTTTATTCTGTTCGGGGGCGATTTCTAACTGTAGCATGCTATCACTTCGCTACCTTAAGCTACTGCTCGTAGATTTGTACTGTTGTCAGCAACTCACTTTCCTAGAGAGTTGGTAAAGCTGTCTTCTTCTTAATCAAATGGGCGATCGCGTTTACTGTCCTAAAGTTGTTTAAATCCAGATCTTCATTCTCAACGGTGAGCTTGAATTCTTGCTCGATAAACAAAACTAGCTGCATAGCAAACATGGAATTAATAAAACCCAAAGAGAAAATGTCTATATCATCCGACAAATCATAAGAACCCAAAAACTGCGCCAAAAAGCTTTTTACCTTAATCTTAATCTCATCCATTTCAAGTTCACCAAATTCGGCTTGAATTCAAGCGTAAGTGTAGAAACCCTTACCACTTTTGCGGCCATATAGCCCTGCATCTACCATTTTCTTAAGTAACGGACACGGACGATATTTACTGTCATTAAAACTTTCATATAACACTTCGATAGAGAGAAGAATTGTATCTAACCCGATCAAGTCTGCGGTTTCAAGGGGACCCATTTGGTGACCAAAGCAAGATTTAAATATCCTGTCAATTTCAGATGCGGCTGCAACCTGATCATGGAGCAGAAAAATAGCTTCATTGACAGTCAACATTAGAACTCGATTAGATACAAATCCAGGTGAGTCATTGACGAGGATACAGTCTTTCCCCATTTGAGCCAGCAACTGCTTAGATATCGCAATTGTTTCATTAGAGGTGTAGTACCCACTAATCACCTCAACCATTGGCTTCATTGGCACAGGATTCATAAAATGCATACCAATGACGTTGGAAGCCCGTTGAGTAGTTGAAGCAATACGTGTAATTGGAATTGCCGATGTATTAGCAGCAAATACAACCTGTGGTGGGCAGATAGTATCGAGTTGTTGATAAACTTCTTGCTTGACTGCCCATTTCTCTGTGACATTCTCAATGATAAAATCCGAATTTTCTAATAACTGATAATTAGTAGAAAACTTAATACGTTGCAAAATGTCATCAATTGATTCTTGCTGCTGATTTTCTTGAAGCAAATTTTGTAAACGGAAATTTTTTCTGATTTCCTGCTTTGCTCCTTCCAAGATTTTCTCGGAAATGTCTATTAGTAGAACTTGATGACTCGTTTGAGCAAGATTCTGGGCAATGCCAGAGCCCATTACACCGGCCCCTACAACACCTATAGATTCAATCGCAGCTTTCATCATTGCTTTTATCCATTCATTAGTTGATTGATAGACAGATTTTTTAAAGTGCTGATTTAACTTCTTCATCGGTAAGTGATTCAATCTCTTCAATGATCGCCTTTTCAATTAGTAATGCGAGTTCAGAAATGGAGGGTGCCTCAAATAGCAGACGAAGTGATAAATCAACTCTAAAGACCTTGTTGATTTGAGAAATCAATCTAATCCCAACCAGTGAATCGCCTCCCAGGTAAAAGAAGTTGTCATAAACACCTATAGGTTCAAACCCTAAAAGTGTCTGGAAGATATCCACTAGCTTATGTTCCAGATCGGTTTCCGGTGCAACATAGGCACTCTTCAAATTAGGGCGTGTATGCCTAGTCAATGTATTCACAGATTGTGAGGCATCTTCGTTTACAAGATCAGCCTTTCCCCATTGGTTGATTATTTCCTTCAAATTCCCTGGAGAGATCAATACTTGACTTAAATTTTCCCAGCGAAGAATCCGCTCCAAGGCTTCCATCCCCTCTTGCGGTATCAGACCTAGTTCGCCCCAATTCCGAGCTAAAAGTTGACGTGATGCCTCTGTCTCACCTACTTTCCAAAATCCCCAATTGGCAGTTATCCAGGGGATAGAAGAGTTTTGATTGTGCCAATGCGTAAACATATCAACGAAGAACATAGCTGCGGTATAGCCAATCGTGCCCCTTCCACCTAAAACAGAAGATAGGGAAGACATTAGCAAGCAAAAATCTAAATCCTTTTTTTGTAAGATTTCTTCTAGTACGCAGATTCCGTGGACTTTGGGTCGAAATTGCTGCTCACATCGACTGTTATTAACACCCTCTTGGATGAGCGATAATCCACTTTCTGAAGCATTAATTCCAGCTGCATGAATAACTCCATTGAGTGAGCCAAATACTTGTTCTGCCTGAGCTAAAGCAATTTGCATTTGCTGGAGATCAGCAACATCAGCTTGGATAACTAATACTTCAGCTCCTAATGCTTCTAATGACTGCACCTTACGAATTCTACGACTGACTACGTCATCCTCATTCTCATGGACTGTTAGCCACTCAGCCCATGTTTCTTTTGATGGTAGTGCTGAGCGTCCTGTCAAAATCAGTTTGGCTTGCACAGTTTTTGCTAAATGTTCTGCTAATAGTGATCCAAGATGTCCAAGCCCACCTGTGATCCAATAAACGCCACGATGCCTAAAGCGAGTTTGTCCATTATCAGCGCGGGCTAAAGCTGTTTCCTTAAAGACCGGAAGCCAACGATGACAATCTCGATAAGCAACTATATCTTCCGTGTTTAAAGCAGTAATCTCTTTGAATAACTGAGAAATGTTTGCTCCCAATATTGGCTGACTATTTTCT
>DBGGTD010000142.1:0-3151 GCA_051162585.1 Elainellaceae cyanobacterium | reverse complement strand
GTGCCGCGCCACTAAAATTGGATTTTATTTAATTCTCATTCCTAGGCAATTCGATGATCATTCTGTAAAGCTAATGATCTTCATCAATTTTGTAAAGCTTAATGAGCCAAAGGTGCTCGCGGTGGCACGCTGGATTTGTACCCAAGTAGGAATCGTAGAGTAAGTATTTCTTAGTCCTGAGAAAATTACAAGGTGTAACTAAATGAATGCGACAAAAATGAGTAAGATGAAGCGGGGAGTTACCCTTGCTGCGATGATTGGACTCAGTGCTTATCTGGTCATCGCTCCCGCCCGTCCTGCCCATGCGATGCACATCATGGAAGGTTTCTTGCCCGTCGGTTGGGCCGTGTTTTGGTGGGTTGTGGCGCTGCCCTTCTTTATTTGGGGATTGCGATCGCTCACCAAAATTACCCGTGAGAACCCCGAACTCAAGCTGCTCCTGGGCCTGGCTGGAGCCTTCAGCTTTGTCCTCTCTGCCCTCAAAATACCCTCGGTAACGGGCAGTTGCTCCCACCCCACAGGCACAGGATTGGGCGCTGTCCTATTCGGTCCCTCCGTCATGACCGTCCTCGGTAGCCTGGTGCTCATCTTCCAGGCGGTGCTGCTGGCTCACGGGGGACTGACCACATTGGGAGCTAATGTTTTTTCGATGGCGATCGTGGGACCGTGGGTGGCCTATGCCGTGTATCGACTCTTCGCCAATAGCGGTAAGCAAAAGTTTGGCATTTTCCTCGCGGCTGCCCTGGGCGACCTAGTGACGTATCTCGTCACGTCCATCCAACTCGCTCTCGCCTTTCCCGCCGCTAGTGGTGGTTTTCTGGCTGCATTTGCTAAATTTGCCGGAATTTTTGCCCTCACCCAAATTCCCCTGGCCATCAGCGAAGGCTTGCTCACGGTGCTGGTGTGGAACTGGCTTCAATCCTACGCCACGGATGAACTCGGCACCCTTAAACTGTTGCGCTCCGAAGCCTGAGGTGGCTGCTAGAAAACATTCTCCCCAGTGGTGAGCAGTGCCCACCCTAAAGCTTGTGTTGATCTGCATAAGCTCTGAAATCATCTCTCGTGAGTACTAATTCATAAGGTTGTGCTATGAACGAAACATCAAAACCTCCAACATCGAATTCTTCTCCACAAACCCACCAAGGGAACTGGTTGATCGTGTTGGCCGTGATTGCCCTAGCTATTTTGCCGCTGATTTTTGTGCAGGGAGAATACGGTGGTGCCGATGGGGAAGCTGAAGAAGCCATCACCGAAATTCAGCCCGATTACGAACCCTGGTTTGGGGGCATTTATGAGCCGCCCAGTGGTGAGATTGAGAGTCTTCTTTTTGTCTCCCAGGCGGCGATCGGGGCAGGGATCATTGGATACGTCATTGGGCTATACAGGGGACGCAGTTCTGTCAGAAAATAATGCCCTCGCCAGCAATGAATGGTTGGATTGTTTCCTTTGAATGCACCATCAAATTGACTCATTAGCCCATACCAATCAACTGCGATCGCTCCCTCCAGAGCACAAACTGGAGTTTGCGATCGCCCTTTTTGTCTTGGGCTATTTAGCACCTATCCATGTGCAAGGGTTGATGGTGCTCTGGCTATTTGTTTGGGTTGTTAAATACGCCCAAATTCCCACCCAGGTCTATCTCAAACTCTTGTCTCTGCCGATTAGCTTCCTGATTTTGAGTCTGCCTGCTTTGGTCATTGGTGTGGGAATGGTGAGTAACCTGGCCACCTTTGCAGCCGATGTGGTTTGGGGCATTCCCATCGGCTCCATCTATCTCTATCTGAGTCAGCAGGGCATTGATCAGGCCAGGATTGTCTTTGTGAGGGCGATCGCCCTCACCTCCTGCCTCTATTTCATCCTGCTCACTGTCCCCATGTTCGAGATCATTCGCATTCTCAACCGATTAGGGTGTCCCGTCTTGATAACCGAATTGATGAGCCTGATGTATCGGTTTATTTTTATCCTGACCGATACTGCGGGTGAATTGCTGACTGCCCAACAATCGCGCATGGGCTATGGCACCTGGCGCACAGGCATCCGGAGCCTCAGCTTATTAGTCGGTCAACTGCTGCAACGCACCTTGCACAATTATCGACAACTCTCTCTGGGACTGGCTGCTCGCGGCTACACCGGGGAGTTGCGTGTCTGGCATCGTCGTCGCTACAAAGCCAATCGGCGCTATACCACTGAAGCGATCGCAGGCTACCTCCTCCTCCTCACCTTCACCGGATTCCACTACCGCACCGCTCTGGGTTAACGCCATGCTAATGTCCTTTGACCAGGTAAGCTACACCTACCCTTGCAACCCCAAACCGACGCTACGGGGACTTTCCCTTAGCATCCAGGCAGGACGACGCTATGCAGTGATTGGACAGAATGGTTGTGGCAAAACCACACTCTTTCGCCTCGCCAACGGTTTGTATCGTCCTTCGGCAGGGAAGGTGCGCTGGGAAAACCAACTCCTGCGCTACGATCGCCCCTCCCTCTACCACCTCCGTCAACAGGTAGGGCTGGTCTTCCAAAACCCGGAAGAACAACTAGTCGCCGCCACCGTCGAAGAAGATTTATCCTATGGTCTGTGTAATTTAGGGCTACCCGAAGCGGACATTGAGCAGCGTGTATACGAGGCTCTGGAGGCGTTTGAACTCACAGACTTGGCGGATTTTCCGGTGAATTACCTGAGCTTGGGGCAGAAAAAGCGGCTGGCGATCGCCGACATTATGATTATGCGGCCTCGGCTGCTTCTGCTTGACGAACCCACCGCATATCTCGATCCTGGACAAGTTCGTAACTTGCGCCACATGCTTGCTACCATCCAAGCCATTGGAACTACCCTCATCATTGCCACCCACGACCTCCAATTTGTCAGCGACTGGGCAGACTGGGTCATCGTGATATACCAAGGGCAGGTTATGATGGAAAACCACCCCACGGTTATTTTCAGCGATCAGCCCTGGCTAAAAGCAATAGGTTTAAGTTAACGATTTCTGATACTGGTAAAAAGGCGATCGCCATCATCCATAGAATGCAGAGCTTCCGTGTATGGAGTATGTCACTCTTCAAAGTTTTCTGAGTTTGCAATCAGTGGCACATGCAGAAGATGTCATCTTTAATGCCAACAATACCGTTTGCATGTGCCACTTCGTTAATG
>DBGGTD010000141.1:0-2366 GCA_051162585.1 Elainellaceae cyanobacterium | reverse complement strand
AGAGGGTTTTGCCCGTGTAGCAGCAGTTACTCTTCGAGAAGCCGCTATGCGTCTACAACTGCCGCTGCAAAAAGTTTTGTCAGTCAACCAGTGCTTGACGCACTCTTACAGAGCAACATTACATCCTAACGCGAGAGCGTTAGGATGTTGAACGTGTGTAGAGCCCCCGCCGCGGAGGCTCTACACAAACCTGAGCCCGTATTGCCATATAAAAAGCGGGTAAAATCCTAATCTCAACGCGAAGCCTGCCTTTACGATCAGCCAGCGTTTTACGCCCTACTCTCGACAGCGACCTCAACAGGTTCTCTGGGCATCGGGTCTATTACTTGAGTCGCTAGATGACGTTCACTCAGAGTCGAGCGAAATACGTCAATATCACCTACGGTCTTTAAGAATGAAATCAACGCCCCTGAATAGTTGACATTGCCTCCAGCAGCAGTTGGGAAGAAAGCTTTAGGCTTTAGTAGAGTCGCCAATTCGGGTGCCGACGTATACCCTTTGATAATTGGACCAACCATCGGCAGTTCCAAATTCACGACTGGGCTAATCACAATATCCACGGGAGCGAACTGGTCTACCTGAGAGGGTGGAAATCCGTGCGGTTCGTAGTAAAGCGTCGTGCCCTGACCTAGATGCTTGAGAAGGTAGCCGTTTTCAACCTGCAGCCCGATAGGTGCTCCAGAAAAAGCATGGATTTCTAACTCGGCATTAAACGTAAAGGTGTGACCAGGCGCAAGCTCAGTGATGTGCTGATAGCCAAGCTGTTCAACAACTTTGGCGGCGTTTGGAGAGCCTACGACCGGAATGGTGCGATCTAGCTTTTCCAATGTCGGGCGATGGGCATGATCCTCTAACCCTTGAGATAGAAGAATCAAGTCAATATTGTCTGGCAATGATTCGATGGGTTCCTGGCGATCGCCCTTAAACAGCCAGTTTTGATTGCCAAATACCAACGAACCGACTAGCCACGGATCAACGAGAATACGAAGGTTATCCCAATCGAGTAGCCAACTGTTTGCGCCAAAGTAAGTGAGATACATGCCCAAGAGTAATAGTGCTGTACTCTCACCATCTTAACAAAACTCAATATTCATAGTGCTGCTGCGATTTGCGCTTCGCATATGGGATGACTCTACGTGTCGCGAGGGTTCACTTAGGCTTAATGGGAACCTTTACGGTAAATTGCGATCTTACAATGTTTGGAGAGAACAAAAGATTCTAGGCAAGGTATATGAATCGTTTTACATTAGCTGTTTTAGCTTCATTAAGCTGTGTCATTCCGATACTGGGAGGGGGCCAAGCCGTGGCACAGCGCATCGTCAACGTTAGTCCTGATATAGACGCGCAGAATGTTGCGTCAGATGTTTCAATTTCTGGTCAATTTGACACCAGCGATGGAACTGCTGTTGATACCAGTTCAGTCAAGATTTATGTCAATGGCGAAGACGTGACGCGTCGCAGCACGATTACTCAGAACTTTTTTACCTATCGCCCGACCCAGCCCTTGTCACCGGGGGAGGCGGATGTTCGAGTCGAGTATGCGAATACCCGGGGTGTGCGGCGGGTTGTGACCTGGGATTTTCAAGTTCAGCAGCCAAGAACTGCCCTCGACATTAGTTCGATAACTCACAATGCTGCCAGCGGACCGTTAGGCCCGGATGCCACTCTTTTCACTACTATTAACGGAACGCCAGGAGCAACCGCGTCCGTTTTACTCATTGAAGACGGTGAAACCGTCCAGGAACTGGATGCTCAGGAGGTGTCTCCTGGAGTTTATGTGGCAACTCTCATCATCGACGAGGGCGATCGCCTCAATGAAGGCATTTTGGTGGGGCGTCTCCAACGTCAAGGGCAAACCACCTATGCGGTTGCGTCTCAACCCGTGGCCTTTGACCCCTCTGCGGATGGCATTGTGGCGGCTCCTCAGACTGTCGATGACGACGCAGAAGAAACCGAAGAACCCGGGTCTCCAGGATCGGCTGAAACAGCTACTCTATCGCTAGAGCCTCAGTTCACCAGCCATGATAGCGGAGACACCATCAGGGGCGAAAGTTTTACAATCGTGGGCAAAACTAGACCCAATGCCTCCGTTGACGTAAACGTAGACGCGAGTGCGTCGGTATTGGGGCTTGTGAATCTAGGAGGAACGGTTCTCGATCGCACGATTACTGCCGACGATGATGGAGAATTTGAGGTACGGGTGCCGGTGCCTCGAATTGCAACACCAGGGACTGAATACACCATCACTGCGGTGGCAAGCATAGATGGAGAAACCAGCACCCCCGCAGAATTAATTTTGATGCAAGAATAATATGGTGTGAATCAACTCAGGGCTATAGAACTTTCTCAAGAAACTGGTTGGCTCG
>DBGGTD010000140.1:0-2553 GCA_051162585.1 Elainellaceae cyanobacterium | reverse complement strand
GAAGCTCAACAACGCCGACAAGCTGAACATCAAGTCGCTGCGCTTCAGGCAAAGTTAAGAGAACTGGGTGTTGATCCAGATACGCTCGTATGAGACTGGGCGATCGCCCTCTCATCAATGCATTTGGGCTGCAAGAAGCATCTCACTAATTTCACAAAATCCCTCTGCTTCAGCGTGCTGAGTGACAAACCTTGGTGGATAGGTCATTTGATTGACGTAATCTAAGACATTCGCAACGCCGACTGAGCAAGGAAACTGAACCGGATTGAATAAGCTCTCATCATTTGGGCTATCTCCGATAGTCAGAACATGGTCTAAATCAAGACCGGAGAATTGTGCTTGCAAGACCTCAAGCAACGCTGTTGCCTTATCTTGACCAGGCGGTTTGATGTGACACTGCACCGTACTATAGGTAAAACTCCATCCCTGCGACTCACAGCGTTCTTGTAACGTTTGCAACTCCGACCTGCTTAAGCCCTTAACATCAAACGTCCAGTCTGTAATCCGAAAGCGATTATCTGACGATTCGTGAAGCGTAGGATATTCAGTACTTAGGCTTGTAAAGGTTTGACTCAGATTTGCTCGATGGTTCTGAATATCCAGAATCTGTGAAATCAAACGAAGCTCGCCGTCCGCCGAATAAAAAAGTCCACCATTCTCAGCGATCGCGCCCTGAACTGGCAGATAGCTCACTAATCCCTCAACCCAACCTGCCGACCGCCCCGTCACGACCAAAACCGGAATGCCTGCATGAGCTAAATCCGTTAACGTTTGCACCATGCGAGGGGTAAATTTGCCTGATTGGGTCAATGTCCCGTCCATATCGGTGGCAATTAGACGAATATTCTTGACAGAATCGGCATGAAATCGCTGAGTTTTGATCATAACCGCATACACTGAGTAGTTGACTGGACTGATTCGAGATAACTCGTTAAACCCCTATGGCAGCACTGAACCCAGACCAACGGAACTATCTCTACATTCTGGACGCAGTGCGAGTAGGCATCCACAAGCCTATTCTGGCAGCGCTGTATGCGGTTCACAATAGCCCTCGTTTATTTGATGGAGAGACTGGACTCGGAATTGCTCCCATCAATCGTGTCCCGCCCGATCGGGTCAATACGTTTGCAGAGCAGGTGCAATATGCTGCAAACACCATCCGCAGCATGACTGAGCGCTTAATTGCTCAAGGTTGGAAGGGCAATGACCTATGGGATGGCAATCAAGGTCGATACAGCGATCGCTTCATTCAGGCGATCGCAGATGGATATTCTCCTCCAGCCGACGATGCGTCGTCAGCACTCTTAGAGTCCTGCGATTCAGAAGAATTGCTCCGAGCATACCTCGATGACATCGAAATCGATTATGAAGGAACGCAACTCCCGCAAAACCTTGCCTATCTGGACCGTGCCCTGCTAGAGCTTGTTGACCGCATTCCTCGCTATTATCAGGGAGTTGTCCATCAGCGAGACGCTCTGCTCGAAGCGTTACGCATTTGGCGCAAGCTCGAGACCCAAGACCAAGCCATTAGTACCCTATTTGGACGACCCAGCGGTTTTTCAAGTAGTTCTGTCGACGAAGTGCAAATTGACCGAGAATTAGTCAAGTTTGTCCAAAATATTTCACCGTACTACAGTGGCTATCCTCATCAGCGAGAAGCTTTGCTGAGGCTCGTTCAGCTTTGGCGGCAGCTTGATTCTCGCGAAGATGCAATTCGTTCCTTACAGGAAAGTGCATCCGCCGAGATCAATCTGAACGTCGTTGATCCAGCCTTAATTGCGTTTGTGCAGCGCGTACCTCAATTTTATGATGGTAAGGGGAGTCAGCGAAATGCGTTGACCGAAGCCTTTCGTCTCTGGCGTCAGCTCGATTCTAGACGTACTGCTCTTATTGAGCTAGGTATTAATCCTGATATTCTGTCCAGTAAACAGCTTGCTCCAGAGACAGCTCAAGATGTGGCTCGTCAGCTCGATCGAGAACTGATTGCATTTACCCGTCGCATCCCTGGAGCCTATCAGGAAACGGATGAACAGCGAGAAGCACTCATTCGCTTGGTTCAGCTATGGCGGGATCTCGGCATTCGAGAAAAGGCTATTCAGGCGTTGCTAGAAGACGTCAAGCGAATCAATCAAGCCCGCCGGGGATCGCCCAATGAACCGCCAGCTCCTGAGCCTGCTCCTCAACCACCTCGGCCTGACCGCTGGACTCTGAACAACATTCAGCTGCATGCATCGATTATTCCAAATGGTAATTTTACGTGGGCAGAAGCTACACGCGGAGGGCAACGGATGCCGCCCAATCAGACGACTGTGGATGCCATCGTTAGAATTGCTCAATTGGCTCAGCAAGCGCGCGATCGCATTGGTCGCCCCTTTCGGATTACAAGCTGGTATCGACCGCCTGATGTCAATCGACGAGTGGGTGGAGCATCCGAGAGTAGGCATGTCGTCGGTGATGCGATCGATTATTATGTGGATGGACTAACAGGGGATCAGATCTACCGCGCCTTAGATCCTTGGTGGGCTGGAGGTCTAGGTCGATATACAGGAAGCC
>DBGGTD010000139.1:0-3424 GCA_051162585.1 Elainellaceae cyanobacterium | reverse complement strand
GAATGCGATCATCCTCAACGAGGGCCAGCACAAGCTGTCGTCTCAAAAAGCGTGCTTCATCAGAAAGGAGGTATTGTATACCAATTTGAGCAGTCGGGAAGATATCGAAGCTCTCATTGGTACGGGCGATCGCAATTAGATTTTCTAAGCGATGCCACTGAAACTTGCCATCCTTAAACAGCACATCGATCAATCGTCGCCGGAACTCTGGTGATTCTTCAGTCAATAGTCGGCGGGCAACATACGGATAAGCCACCTCGACGATTCTAAAACTAGAATTCAGGCTCAGCGCTAGCCCTTCTTGAGTCACCAATGAACGAATAATCAGCGCAAATTTAGCTGGAATTCGAAACGGATACTCATACATGAGTTCCGAAAACTGGTCGGTAATTGTCTTGAAATTAAAGTCTCTAACACTTTCGCCAATGGCTTTATCAAACACGGACTCCAGTGCCGGAATAATCGGATGGATGTCAGTGTCAGGAGTCAAAAAACCAAGCTTCACAAAATCGTGCGCGAGTTCTTCATAATCTTTATTAATCAGATGCACAACCGAATCGACCAAGGTTTCCTTCATCTCCTGCCCCAGCTGATCCATCATGCCAAAATCGATATAAGCCATTCGGCCATCCGGCATCGCAAACAAGTTGCCCGGGTGTGGATCTGCATGAAAGAAGCCGTGCTCAAGGAGTTGTTGAAGCCCAGCGGTAACGCCAATTTCGATCAGAGCATCTGAGTTGAGATCAGCCGATTCAATATCCTCAAGCTTCGTTAGCTTGAACCCATTAATCCACTCCAACGTCAAGACGTGAGCGCTGCTATATCGCCAATAAATAGACGGAACCTTGACCTGCAAATCATCTTGAAAATTAGCGGCAAATCTCTCTGCGTTCCGTCCCTCATTGATATAGTCAATTTCCTCGAACAGCTTGATGCCAAATTCATCGACGATTAGCTTTAGGTCGTGCCCAAGGTTGAGAGGGAGCCAAGGAGAAATCCACCCGGACGCCCATCGCATTAAGAATAAGTCAAGCGTGATAATGGGCAAAAGATTCGGGCGTTGCACCTTCACAGCAACCTCTTGCCCGGTATGTAACCATGCGCGATACACTTGTCCGAGGCTTGCCGCCGCCACGGGATGAGGAGAAATTTGCCGAAATATCTCATCAACGGTGCGATCTAGCTCTGATTCGATAATCGTAAACGCCTCAGCATTCGGAAACGGTGGAAGCTGGTCTTGTAGCTTCACCAGCTCTTCTAGGAAATCTTTACGAATGAGATCAGGACGAGTAGAAAGAGCCTGACCCACTTTAATAAAGGTTGGACCGAGTCGCGTCAACATATGACGGAGCTGAATTGCCCGCTTCAGCTTGCGTATTTCGGTCTGATTTTGTAGCTCGTCCCACTTTAGACCTAGAAAAAACTTTGCGAAGCTCCAGACAATCGTTAAAGCTCTCCAAACAACTCTCCAAGGCCGAAGCCGATAGTATCGGCCAATCGCCTTAGGGTCGTAGTGCCTCAACCGGTTTAGATTAAATTGACTCACGCCTTAAATGCCTTTGTAAGCAGAGATCGACATCCCGAATCATCAAAAAAACGTCTTACTGGAGTTAAAACTCACTCGGTTGTTAAACCAGATGCTCTTTAAATGACTCATGGGGAATCGTTCTGCGAAGTTGGCTAGGACATCTCTGCAAAGGCAGAGGCAGCGCGTCTGATCCCCCTTCATTTACTCTAGTATACGCGACTACTAAACATAAATTAATAAGCTTTAACCAAACTTGGTGTTCTTTTCTTATGGTTTGTATCAAATTTAAAGAACTATAGCGATCCTAAATCGCTTGTGAATTGTGTTACCAGTTTTAAGTAGGTGTATTAATATCCAAAGCAAAAAGGGCGATCGCTCTACCGCCCTATCTACTCAGCGTAAACCCCTATCAACTTTCAGAGAAGTCGATCGATTCGTAGAGGTCTGCAATTTGCACCTGAAACTCAAACGTGCTGAACGACAGCATCACTGTCGGGTCTTCATATTCTGAAAACAACCATTGATGGGCAGCCGTTTTCACATGATGCTCGACGTGGATGCGATATTGGTCGATGAGGAGATATTCTTGGAATCCAGGAATGGTGCGATATGCGACAAATTTTTCGCCCCGGTCGTAGTTTTGAGTTGATTTGGACAACACCTCGGCAATCATACAAGGGTTGACAATCGTGTCTTTCCGGCCAGTCTGGAATCCTAAGGGTTTGGGCACCACCATCACATCAGGGTAAGTGTAGAGACTGACCGATGGAATCCAGAGCCGTTGGTCAACATGAAACGTTTCATACGGTCTATGTCTCAGGGCAAGGCTGAGCGCAATGTAGAGATTTCCACTGATTCGGTTGTGTTCAGGTGTGCCACCAGTCATTAGAACGATTTCCCCGTTGCGGTATTCGCTGCGAGTTTCTGCTGCCAACTCAAGTTCGAGATACTCGTCAACGGTGAAGCTTTTTTTCTCGGCGTGAGTAATCATGGTGACTAACCTTATGGAGCTTGACACTGCTGATTGTTTTAGGCGAGTGCGATCGCCCCTTACCCCAATCATGAGCAGCATTTAGCTTGATTGCAAGTGGCTGATCGCCATTACAGACTTCATCCCAAGAGGCGATCGCCCCTCAACACGATACTGTGCAGCGTTTGGCTTAGTTGAACTGAAAAATCAAAGTTGAGATTAAGGCTGTTCTGGCATGGCGTTCATGTGTTGAATCTGTTGAACCTGAGCTGACCACTGCTCAAGCCATTTTCTAGGAAAATCTGGTAGGTGAGTCTCTTGGGTCGTTTCATACTGGTTTCCCAAGAGGCATTCCCATTGCATGACAATATCGGAGAGGATTTCTCTGAGGCGTGCTGTCTGTGGAGAATCATCATCTCGAAATTGGCCTTCCATTACGGCCCAATGGAGTGATTCGGCTAGATTTACCAGTGATTGGCTGGTTAGATTATGATGCTGCACGTGGGAGAGCTGAGCAGACAGATTTTCGATGATGGCATCAGTTGAGGATGGGATGTAGCGAGTGTTTACCCTCGTTTGATCTCCCTGCCAGTTTCTGGATCAATTTCGATATGACCTAAGTCTTGCGGTGTTTTGGGATGTACTCGCAATACTCGTCCTTGATCATCATAGCTTTCATACCAGGTACGGATAGGTTGGCCTGTCGTCTGATCGATTTTTTGAAAAGCCAGATTCAGTAAGTTGAAAAGGTTGCAGTATCCTTACTGTTTGGCATAGATAACCTGAGCGCTAGATAAAATGTCTTGACGACGAATCCAGTTAGAGCTTTGCTCAATTGCGCGTTTGCTGACTAAATCAACGTCTCGCCCTAGGAGATGAGCCAACTCTTGCTGTATTTGGGCGTGATCGAGTAAGCCCCAATCGGC
>DBGGTD010000138.1:0-3676 GCA_051162585.1 Elainellaceae cyanobacterium | reverse complement strand
GGTTATTGCCTTGCTATTGCCTGGGTTGTTCCATTCCTTCCAGTCAGGGAGCGCACACGGTGGCTATTTTAATTGGACTTATTTTGTTAGCGATCGCCCTCCTACTGATGGCCATCGCTGGCGTCTGGGGGTTAGTGTTAGCGTTTGGCGAACACCCAATTTGGGGGTTTGCCTATTTGCTGGTTCCGTTTGCAGCCTTCATCTTCATGATTGCTAAATGGAGTCGGCGGGCCGTGCGCAAAAGCTTTTTTTTATCGTTTACGGGGCTTGCCTTTTGGCTGAGCGGGTTTCTCGTCATTTTCTTATCGAGCAACTCCAATTTTGCCTTTCTCAATCTGGCGGCTGATTCACTCCTGGTTGCACCATCTAAAGCAACCGCCGAACAGGCAGAAGCATCATCTGCCACCGTATCTAATGCGCCCTCTGATATGCCATCGGATGGTGCACTGACGCCGCCTTCCATGATGGATAATACTCCCTCAACGGCTATCAGTCCGAGGTCAGCTATTGGATCAGCGGCTGAGTTGTCTCCTCAAGCGGAACACAGAACCGATTTGGGCGGTAATCTCGACGAAGCACCCACGCCCAATTCCGACGATTATCACCAGATTATGATGACGGGGTACGAGGCGTTTCAGCAAGATGATTATGAAACGGCACTCGACTATTTCAGACACGCCCTCAGCTTACGCCCTAGCGATACCTATGCCACCAAGGCGATCGACAATACCATTGGTATTTTGCAGTCGATGGAAGCAGGCGGCTCGGCACCAGTGGATGTCTCCAACACAAATTAGCCGGAACGAACGCGTTTGGGGATGCAAAAGTTGAGGATAGGACTTACGCAATTCGCGATGGTTGGGTTCCCGGCACAGCCTGCCCCTAGGACGTACAGCCCTACGGGCTCAGGTTTGTGTGTAGAACCCGCGCGGCGCGCGGGTTCTACACACGTTCAGCGTCCCGACGTGAGAGCGTAAAGCTATACATTGGGGAGCATCGGATTGAAAGTCCCCCAATCTTGGTGTTCCTAAATGCGCTCAGCAGGGGCTGGGGAATGACGACATGCTGCCGCGATCGCTAGCTGACGGCTAAAAGCTAATCGCTAGCCATTCCAATCACAAATTAGTTGAAATTGCCTGCACTGGGCACGTGGGAATACATTGCTCGCAGACGATACAGCGCGATCGCGCAAATGTGAGGCGAAACGTCTGCGGGTCAAGGGTTAATGCTTCTGTTGGACAAACCCCCGTACATAACCCACAGTGGACACAAACGTCTTCATCAATCAGGATTTCACGACTCGCCAACGAGACGCCGACTCCCTGGATTTCCATCCACTCGACTGCCGCACTAATTTGATCAATATCTCCTTGAAGCTCTACGACAAGGGTGCCAATCTGATTAGGGGCAACCTGTGCTCGGATAATATTGGCGGCGACATTAAAATCTTTTGCCAATCGGTAAGTGATGGGCATATGCACCGATCGTTTAGGAAATGTGAGTGTCACTCGCTTTTTCACAACGCAGAGCCGTCAATAAAGTTCAGCTAGACTAAGAGCAGATTAGGTGAGTCAGCACGATTGCTAAACCTCTGATTGCTCGCCGTGTGCCAATCAGAATTAAGACTCACTCCCAATCTCATTTGACAGTCTAAACGATTTGTCACTATATCATCGTAGTAGAGCCTTTATTCCACGAATTGCAAGCCCATGTCTGACAAGTCAACTGAGTCGTCTACTCGCCCAAGCTGGCAATCTGAGGTTAAGGCTGGCGGCCAAATCAGGAATTTCATCATTGTCTTAGTTGCAGTGATGCTGAGCGTTGCTGTTTTTCTCGGATGGCGATCGCCCACAGGAGCTGCGTCGTTATCGACCCTGGCAGACGAATCAACGCCTTTGAATGTGGCGCTCAGCAATCATAAGCCAACGCTGATGGAATTTTACGCAAACTGGTGCACGTCGTGTCAGGCAATGGCTGGAGACTTAAGCGAACTTAAGCAAGACTATGGCGATCGCCTAAATTTTGTGATGCTCAACGTCGATAATTCAAAGTGGTTGCCTGAAATGTTAGAGTATCGCGTTGACGGTATTCCTCACTTTGTATTTCTCGATGCAGAGGGGCAGGCGATCGCTAGCGTCATTGGCGAACAGCCTCGGCAAATTATGGCGGATAACTTAGACGCTCTTGTCACAGAGGCGCCATTGCCTCATGCGCGCGATCGGGGCCGCACAACCGAATTACAAACACCAACGGCTGTCCCAGGTTCAGTGAATGATGATCCTCGCAGTCATGGCAGCCAGGTAGTCACTCCCTAACGCCCCCTTTTTTACAAATCATCTGCTGCTACAGCAATTTGCAATTGCGTTAAGTGCAGAAACCGCATCCTATCCATGAATGGTGCCGTCTGGCATCGTCGCATTGCTGAGGTTTGCCCCCTCCAAAATTGCCCCCTCTAGATTCGCATCTGTCAGGTTTGCGCCACTCAAGTTGGTATTACTAAAATCAATTCCGCTCAAATTGGCTCGAATTAACTTTGCGCCAAGTAAATCTGTGTTGCCTACTATCGCTCCGTTTAGATTAGTGTCGCTCAAATCTGCCCGGTTGAGTCGAGCTTCGGTGAGGTTAGCCCCGCTCAAATCAGCATGATTCAAGCTAGCCCCCATCAGTCTTGCACCATGCAAATTGGCCTGATAGAAATTGCAATGGTGCAATTCAGCGCGCCCTAATTCGGCACGGGTCAGATCGGCTTCGCTAAGAGTTGCCCGACTCAAGTTAGCGCGGGTCAAGTCGGCTCCGATCAGGGTCGATTTAAATAAATTTGCGCCCGACAGATTTGCTTCACTCAAATCTGCACGATTTAGGCAGGTTTCGCTTAAATCAGCATGGCTGAGATTTGCTTCGCTTAGATAGGCTCCGAGAAGATTAGTGCGATGGAGGTTGGCATTACTTAAATTGGCGTGTTTAAGGTCAATCCCGCTAAGATCTGCCTGTGCCAAACTGACATCGTGCAGATCCGCCTGACTTAGATCCGACCCTAGAAAATTTGCCTGATAGAGATTTGCGCCACTCAAATCAACGTTGCTTAAATTACTCCGATTCAAATCGGCACTACTCAAATCGGGAACTTCACTGGAGTTTTGTTTTCTCCACTGATTCCAGTCGGTTACGCTTTGTTTGAGCCGTCCAAGATGTTCCTCATTTGCCATAACTGCTATCTCCTGAGATTGAGTGCTGCCGACAATCGAGCCAAATTCTACGACTAAACTGAAGCGATCGCTCAATGGTAAGCATGATGCTCAGCGTGCTCACTCGCCGTCTCTTCGTAAAGCAACTCGATCACTTGAGCCACTCCTAATTCTGACCGATCACATGGCACTGATTCTATTTTCACGATGCGCGCTCGGATTCGTTCTCATAGAAGAGTACTACACGAAAACTCTAGAACGATCAGAAAAATTCTCTACGAAATGCAGGTTTACTGGTGCGTCGAGTCCTTAGCGAACGCAGGCCAAACAAACAACACCTGCCAGTCCTTCGGAACGCTACGCTTTACATGCGCTTGCGAAACGCAGGTTCCAAAACCTTTGTTTTTGCTGGAGTCCGTGGGAGTCCGCGAACGCGCACGTTGTTTGTGTAATCGCGGTTTACTCTTCGAGAAGCCGCAAGCGTCTATAAC
>DBGGTD010000137.1:0-3445 GCA_051162585.1 Elainellaceae cyanobacterium | reverse complement strand
GGATTGAGTAAACGGGTGATATGAAAACCGCATTTCAATGGAAGCGACTTAAATATGCATTCTGGCTCGGCCCTGTTTTGGTGATCATGGGGCTGACGGCTGGGCTGATTGCCGGAGACTGGGGGCCGCTGCCTCTCGGTCTACTGATTGCTGGCATTGTGCTTGTTGGCCTATGGCTGATTTTAGAAAGCACTACCCTGCCAGGGGTGTGGCAACGTCGTTCGACCCAGGCAGGAACGAATGCTCTAATTGCCACCCTAGCAATCGTAGTCATTTTGGGATTGGTGAATTTTTTGGCGGTTCGATATACCCAACGCATCGACCTCACCGAAAATCGGCTCTTTACCCTTGCACCTCAAACCCAAACTGTGATTGAGAATTTGCAGCAACCCATCAAAATTTGGATTTTTGAGCAAACTCCCAATCCATTTGAGCGCGAACTGTTAGACAACGTTCGTCGCCAGAACGATTTGTTGAGCTATGAATATGTCGATCCTCAGGTCGACCCCCAGATATCAAGCCGATTTGGGGTGCAAGCGTTCGGGGAAGTTTATCTAGAGTCAGGAGATGAGCAACGCTTGATTAAGCAGGGCAATAGCCCTGAGCCGTTGTCAGAGAGACAATTAGCGAATGGAATTTTGCAAATCACGAGCGATCGCCAAACAAAGGTCTATTTTTTGCAAGGACATGGCGAAAAGCCGCTCGAACCGGGGCAAAATGGCTTATCTCAGGCGATCGCTGAATTGCAAGACGAAAACTATATTACTGAACCGCTCAACTTAGCGGAAAGCCCTAGAGTGCCAGAGGATGCCAGCGTTGTCGTCTTAGCAGGGCCGACTCAAGCCCTACTCGATGCAGAAGTTCAAGCGTTGGAGGCGTATCTCGACCGCCAAAGTGGGCTGATGCTGATGGTTGATCCAGGTGTGCAAATCGGGCTCGATGATTTACTAGACGAGTGGAATCTTCGAGTCACCAATCGATTAATTATCGATCCGGGGAGTCGCCCGCCGACAGTGCCCATCATCAGCAATTATGGCGACCATCCGATCACACAAGACTTTGGCAATAATTTTTCGCTCTACCCTGAGTCTCAGCCGATTGATTTGATTGCCGAACCGGAAGACATCACAGTTGCGCCACTTTTGTTAACGAGCGATCGCGTTCAGACCGCTGAAATTGGTGAAGATGGTACAGTTCAGCTTGATCCCGATAGTCTGCCTGAGGGGCCGCTGGTGCTCGGTGCTGCCCTTAATCGCCCCGTCGAAGCCGATACACTATCACCTGAGCAATCTCCCGAATCAGCGGACGATAATGAGGAAGAAGACACTGCCGAATTTTCGCCAGAAGCTCGGCTGGTGGTCATTGGTAACTCAACGTTTGCCACAGACGGCTTGTTTGGTGAAGTCCTCAACGGGGATGTGTTTCTCAATTCAGTGAGTTGGTTGAGTCAAGATGATGAGCAGATTCTCTCTATCCGCTCAAAGGAGCCGACTAATCGTCGCATTATTCTCAATCAGCAACAATTAGTAATCATCGCCCTTACCGCAGTTGCAATCTTGCCCATTCTTGGGTTTGGAGGGGCGATCGCCCTTTGGTTACGGCGGCGATAAATGGCAGCGATAAATGGCAGCGATCAATGGGGCCATACACACAGTTATTGTGAAATAGTCGTCTCAGATGCCCATTACAAGCGGGTTGAGTCAGTTTAAGAATGTCAATAGAGCCATGAAAGTCAAAGCTACTACCATCTTTTTGATTACAATCGCGGTCGTTTTAGGCATTATCGTCTATGCCGAACTGCAAGGAACAGGCAACCCAAACAACTCTGATGGCGAGACTCAACCCATTTTTGCGTTTGAAGAAGACGATGTTGAATCGGTGGCAGTGACGACTGGCTCAGATGCAGTTGCATTTGAACGAGATGACACCAGTGACTGGCAGATGACTGAGCCAGAGCAATCTCCTGCCAGTGATGCATCCATAGCATATTTACTGAACTTATTGGCAACTGGAGAGAGCGATCGCACGTTGACCGTTCCCCGAGCTGATTTAGACAACTATGGATTAGAGCAACCTGCTGCCAGCATCACAGTTGAGCTGGAAAATGAAACTGACCATCAACTCCTGCTTGGAAACTTAGATTTCAACGGCAGCTTTATCTATGCTCAAGCCGATCCATCCTTGGAGCCAACGGGTGACGAAGTCGACATACTACTTGTTTCACCAGATTTCGAAAATGCGGTCAGCCGCCCGATCGACGACTGGAAAGAGCAACCCGGCGAGGCCCCGGATGAGCAATCATCCCCAACCCCCGACGCTTCGCCAGCACCTGTTTCTCCGGAAGCCAGTCCCTAGCGAGTATAGTCTACGGGCTCAGATTTGTGTGTAGAACCCGCACGGTGTGCGGGTTCTACACACGTTCGGCATGCTAACGCGAGAGCATAAGGCTATAGAAATTTTTTACGATAGAGCATTCCAGCATAAAATCGGGATGACAAAAATCTGCGTTCTCCTGCTTGAGCTATGACTTGTCCAACTGCGACGCTTCTAGTTTCATGTCCGGATCAAAAAGGACTCGTTGCAAAAATTGCCAACTTCATTTACTCAAATGGTGGCAATATCATTCATGCCGATCAGCATACCGACGCAGCCGCAGGACTTTTTCTCACCCGCATTGAATGGCAGCTAACCGACTTTAACCTGCCTCGTGACATTATCGGTGCTGCATTTGGGGCGATCGCCAGACCCCTCCATGCCAATTGGCAACTTCATTTTTCTGACACTATTCCTCGGATTGCAATTTGGGTGACGAAGCAAGATCATTGCCTGCTCGATTTGCTCTGGCGACAACAAGCAGGAGAGTTTTTGGCTGAGATTCCGCTGATCATTAGCAACCATGCACAACTCAAACCCATCGCTCAGCAGTTTGGCATTGATTATCATCATCTTTCGATTACGCATGATACTAAGCAAGAACAAGAAGCAGCCCAGATTGAGCTACTTCAGTCGTATCAAATTGATTTGGTGATTTTGGCTAAGTATATGCAAGTACTAAGTGCGAATCTACTTCAGCACTATCCCCAGATTATCAACATTCATCATTCGTTTTTACCAGCGTTTGCGGGCGCAAATCCGTATCACCGTGCTCATGAGCGAGGGGTCAAAATTATTGGAGCAACAGCCCACTACGCGACACAAGATTTAGATGAAGGCCCTATCATCGAGCAAGATGTGGTGCACGTTAGCCATCGCGATGAAGTTGCCGATCTAGTTCGCAAAGGTAAAGACCTAGAGCGGATTGTATTAGCTAGAGCCGTTCGCCTACATTTACAAAATCGTGTGTTAGTTTACGGAAACCGAACCGTTGTTTTTGCTTAAAGCTGCTTTTGGTTAAAAATGATATAGCCTTACGCTCTCGCGTTAGGACGCCGAACGTGTGTAGAAC
>DBGGTD010000136.1:0-3119 GCA_051162585.1 Elainellaceae cyanobacterium | reverse complement strand
TTGTTGCATGGCTCGTTCAATGTTTACCGCCATCTTCGCTGGGTCGAAAAGGTTTGGGGCTTGAAGACCAAAATCTGGTGACAGTGCTCCAGCCAGATAAACTGTTTCAGGGCGACCAAACGGAACTCTCGGAGCAAGACTTTCTACTTCTTCCGCTTCAATTCGCTGACTCTCCAACGTTTCAGAAAATTGAGCACGTACCCGGCGATGATCATAGTCGTCTTTTTGAGTCAGTTGATCTTGCGTAGATTCATCGCGTTGCTTTGTTATCTCTTTCATGATGCGATTCCTATTTCAATTCACTGCATTTAAGGTAGCCAATTGATTTCAGGAGAATCTTGCATATTTACGCTGTTTTTGCACGTTTTTGCTATAGATCCATCAGAGTTTTAGGCGTCACCCCAGTTAGTCTTTTGACATGACGATGGAGATGGCTTTGATGGGTGAAGCCGCAGGTGATTGCTACTTCACTAATACCCATTTCCCCTTTTTGCAGCAGTTGTTTAGCTCGTTCGACTCGCTGTTAAATCACGTACTGATGAGGGCTCAAGCCTGTTGATTGCTTAAAGGCACGAGAAAAGTGATGCGGGCTAAGTTGAGCGACCGCCGATAGCTCTCTCAAATTTAACGGGTGCTTTAAATGATCGTGGATATAGTCTGTCACGTGCTCCAATTTATAGTGAGACAAGCCGCCCTGATAAACTTGAACACTACAGTGTTTCGATGTGTACTTCTGAAGTAAGTGAACTGCCAGTGCATTTGCCATTGTCTCTGAATAGAGGCGACCTCCCATTCCATGCGATCGCAGCTCTGTTTGTAGGGCTAAACCAATTTGTTGAATCAAAGCATCTTGAACGCCAAAACATGGGACGAGTTCCATCTCGTTTGTTCCTAGTAACTCAGTTTCAGTCTCGTTCAGCAACTCCATCCCTAGGTTGAGGGAGAGCGTTTTGGCATCACGTTCCCAACGAAAAGAGTGACGGCAGTGCATTGGACAAATAACGACCGCACCCTGAAAAAACATCGTTTTTTCTAGAGAATTGTCTATGCGTCGCTCTGCATGGAACCCTTGCCCTACATTGATAGCCACAACAGAGTGATCCAGACTAAACTCCGGAGTTTCCGGAGTTTCTCCGGGGGGTAGATGATGACTCTCTAGATAGATGGTGTTCCATCTGGCATTACTGCTTGTCAGAACAGGCTGTTCTTCAAAAATATCTGGCAAGCGATTTACTCGGCTAGGACTAGTCTTGGGTAGCATCTGTCCGGACATTCCACACCTCCATGCTTCTAAAGGGGGACTCTGTTTAAGGTTCAAAATTCCATGCTTGTTCTGGTAGATTTCTCACAATCTCGCGCAACTGCTGACCTGATAGCTCAGTTAGCCGTTGAAAAGCGCGTCCAGACACATAGCACTCGGCTCCTGGAAAACATTTGGCACATCGTTGATAAAGCCTTTGAGCAGCAGGGTTTTCGACTGCTTGCCCCTTGATGTATGACCCGCCCTGTTGCTGGATTTGGGTGGCGATCGCAGTAATTAGTCTTACCGCCACACCTTGACCTCGATACGCAGGATCAACAAACAGATCAATCACCTCACCCCCCTTAATGCAGTGGTGGAGATCGTAAGAGGATGCCCACGCTGCAAATGCGATTAATTTTTGACTTGAGACTTCTGCTACTGCCATTTCAAATTCAGCGCCAAACCCGTCCTGTAGAAGTTTTTGGGGTGTGCCTCTCCACCGGCGCTGAAATGTTTCCTGCATGAAAGCCATTAGTAAGACCTCCAAGCGGGGGATGTCATCTGGAGTGGCCTTGCGAATATGGTAAGACATAGGACAAACATCTCCAACGTCCTTCTTACTTAAGACTCGGTTAGCGATTATTCCATTCAGCGTCAAGTTCAGTATGCAGAACGAGCTTTACCCTTGCCATTCCCCATGAGGGTACTTTGGGCGATCGCCAACACCCTCGACGATTTGCCCCACATCTTCCTTGTGGACAAGTTGAACATAGACTAAATTCGGCAGGAAAACGAGCACTTGGCTGAGCATGCCCGTCTCTGGCTTGAAAACGCGATGGGCATCAGCACCACCGGCTTCAGCAATCAGTGTGCTTGTGCGCAAGCCTCTCCTTCAGCCAACAGTCCGTTGATACGTCCAATCGCTGTCTAAGGGGAAAGACTGACTTGTAATCAAAACGCGATCGTCTGCGTTGACGACACCGCGATCGCATCCGAATCCTTATAGTGAATTTGCGCGATTTGCCTCCATTTCGTTCCAGGACTATCGAGAGATGCTCTACCAGGCCGTTGACCGGTTACCGCAGGGGGTCAAGGTCGTCATGCTGGCTGACTGAGGCTTTGTTCACACCGATTGCATGAGCGCAATGAGTACTCAACTAGGCTGGCAGTATCGGATGCGCCTCAAGCGTGACACCTGGATTTGGCGGAGGGGCAAAGGCTGGTCTCAGCTGAAGGATGTCCATCTCAGGCGTGGCGAAGCGCTCTGCTTTCATAACGTCCAACTCCGCAAGGGACAATGGTTTGGTCCTGTTCATGTGGCGTTTGGGTGCAACAACGTCACCGGTGAGTTTTGGGCCATCGTGAGTAATGAACCTACCTCCCTGCATACGTTCGAGGAATACGGTTTGAGGTTTGACATTGAGGAGACTGTCCTCGATGACCAGTCGAATGGCTGGAATGTCCAAAAGTCAGAGGTTCGCTGCGTCTGTGCTCTCTCTCGGCTCTGGTTTATTTTGTCGGTAGCAACCCTCTACCTCACTGCTCGAGGCGTTGCAATTGATGCGATCGCTGATTAATCGCTCAATCACTGGAGCAGCATAGGAATAGCTGGAATTCTCAGCAACAAGTTACTCCATCCGACAGACTGCCAGATGTTTTGGGCAGAGGCGATCGCCGTTTCCGTATCCAACAACCTGTCAGGCGGCAGATCAATTTGAACATAGCCATCGCGCCTCTGGGTTTGAGAATGAACTGGCTTTAGCAAATCAGCCGCTAATTGTAGATCCCTTACAATCAAATAGTCATAATCTGATCGTGCCGTTTGACTGATTCCTTGCTGCACCAATGTCGATTTAGGAATGCAGTTGCTACTTGA
>DBGGTD010000135.1:0-2242 GCA_051162585.1 Elainellaceae cyanobacterium | reverse complement strand
ACCGGGAGTCTCTCGCCCGCTGATATTTCCTCTCCGCTTCGGGTTGTATTAAGCTCCCATCGCAACATCCGAGTTCTCATGGATGAAGTAACCGATATCGATCCGGTTAATCAGCAGGTAATATTACGGAGTGAGGCGCTTCCGTATGACACGCTCATCTTAGCAACGGGGGGGAGCCATCACTATTTTGGCAATGATCATTGGGAATCGTCCGCTCCCGGATTAAAGACGGTTGAAGATGCACTCGAAATGCGTCGTCGTATATTTCTGGCGTTTGAGGCAGCGGAACGAGAATTAGATCCGCAAAAACGCAAGGCGTGGTTGACGTTTGTTGTAGCAGGAGGTGGGCCGACAGGCGTTGAGCTTGCCGGAGCCCTTGCAGAGCTCGCACACGGTACGCTCAAGGCTGACTTTCGGTCGATCGACACGTCTGAAGCTCAGATTATTCTCCTAGAAGGGATGGATCGAGTGCTGCCTCCCTATCCGCCCGTTCTATCTGCTGACGCAGAGCGATCGCTTGCGGAGCTAGGCGTTACCGTCAAGACAAAAACAATGGTGACCGACATTACAGATCATGTGGTGACCGCTCGGCAAGGCGATCGCATTGAACACATTCAATCACGAACCATCTTATGGGCAGCGGGCGTTAAAGCCTCTGGAATGGGCAAAGTCTTAGCAGAAAAATCCCACGCCGAACTCGATCGCGCTGGACGAGTGATGGTGGCTCCTGATTTGTCGGTTCCCAGCCATCCTAATATTTTTGTCGTCGGCGATCTTGCCCATTATGCACACCAAGGCGACAAACCACTACCGGGGATCGCCGCAGTCGCGATGCAACAGGGAAGCTATGTCGCCAAACTGATTGGGCATCGTCTCGCCGGAAAAGAGCTGGCGCCATTCCGATATTCAGATGGTGGAAGTTTAGCCGTAATTGGGCGCAACGCTGCCGTTGCTGATTTGGGAGCACTTAAGTTATCTGGTCTTCCGGCTTGGTTGATTTGGGTCTTTGTTCACATCTATTACCTAATTGAGTTTGATAACAAGCTCGTCGTGATGACCCAGTGGGCCTGGAACTATCTCACCCGCAGCCAGGGTGCTCGTCTGATTACTGGAAAAGATTTGATGCCGCCCGTTGAAGCAGGTCAACCCACCGAATCTAAAACTAGTCTCATTTCAACGTGAGCAATGCCGGCCTCGTCAAATTCATCGCCTCGCTGGCTAAAACCGAGCTTGCTATAAAACGCTTTGGCATGGGTTTGGGCATTAATTTTGACTTCAGGAATGCCCTGTTCTCTGAGATGGTCGAATGCATAGTCCATCATCTGCCGTCCAATCCCTTGCCCTCGATAGTGCGATAAAACTGCAACTCGCTCGATTTTTGCGAGGCGATCGCTCAAGTACCGAATTCGAGTCGTCCCAATAGGGTGGCCGTCAAGATAGGCAACCAAGTGAGTAGACGCATCGTCTTCTCCGTCAAATTCTAATGCGGGATCAACCTGCTGCTCACGCTGAAATACCGCGCAGCGAACCCCCTGAATGTCAGAAAGCGCTTCGGAATACGTTACCGTTTGAATCGTGAGCAGGCTAGTCATAAGGGGCGATCGCGGGTGAATCAATGAAGAATTTGCGTGATATAGCCTTACGCTCTTGCGTTAGGACGTTGAACGTGTGTAGAACCCGCGCGGCGCGCGGGTTCTACACACAAATCTGAGCCCGTAGGACTATATCAGCCATAGAAATCCCGATGTAGATTGCTGTTGATAGGTTTTTTCGGCTTTCTCTCAACACCTTTCCTAGCGAGAATAGTCCTTAGTTTTATGTCATCCTGACGATTACAGAGGTAGACTATATCCAATTGCGATGTGCTTTATCAACGCCTTACCATAAATTTCTTGCCCCAACTTAGGGACGGTTTTGATGGGTGCTGCATCAGATCCAGAGCAATCATGTGATAGCACCATCCTTAACTGGTATTGAGAAAGAAATTTTCTAGACTCGGTTGAAGCTCACAACGCTTCTAGCCGATAATAATTTTGCAAAATACGTTGAGACTTATCCCCGTTGCCGTGACAACAGAACCTGGAACGTACAAGAATACCGTAAATTTGCCCAAGACTTCGTTTGAGATGCGCGCCCATGCAGTCAAGCGAGAGCCGGAATTGCAACAGTTCTGGAGAGATCACACGATTTACGAAAACCTGTCACAAAATAATCCGGGGGAGCCCTTTATTTTGCACGACGG
>DBGGTD010000134.1:0-3246 GCA_051162585.1 Elainellaceae cyanobacterium | reverse complement strand
CGCCCGCCCCACCGCTCACGCACAATTCACAAGCGATTTAGGATCGCCATAGAACTTGCAACTTGTCAATACATATGTATTGGCGCCGGAAAATTTAATGATTCAAAGATAAGGCTATTAAATCTGTCGATAAAACGCTTGAAAATACCTGTGACGATATGCGTTCGTCAATATTACTTTAAATAAAACCAATATTAAATAAGACCAATAATTTATTAAATAGTGGCGATGTGCGCTGAGGAAGATATAGGAGATCGCAGCACCAGGAGTCAGAATCTTGAACTTGCAACACTACGAACAACTAAAAGAACTCCACCTTGCACCTGGACCTGACGGCTGATTTAACGAGAGTTGACGCCCCATCATCCCCAGCTCTTTCCCCACCAAGGGAGGGAGCAAGAGAAGGAGGTCGCCCACTGTAGTAGGCAAATCCTAGTCAATCCGAGGGCCGGATTCAATTCCCCATTGATGCTTGATGAAGTGCTTGTACATGGTTTCGCGCAACATCATTTGCTCGTAGAGCTTAACTAGGAACTGCTGAGCTTGTTCACGACTCATTCGGTCTACTTGAGTTTCAAATGAGCGGAGATTGAACTGCTGCTCTAAAGAGAGTTGTGCAGGCTGGTCCATAATTTCCTCCAATTTGGATAATGGGGTGAATGCAAAGAGTCTAAAGCTAGACGGCAATGACACTCTGCAACCGATTTCACAACAAACATGGCGCTATGGGAATTAATATCCACTACTCAGACATTTTGATTGCTGTGTGATATTACAAATATTAACAATTATTTGACAAAGATGCACACCCCCCTAGAGGGTACTTTTATAAATTCATCATTCGTGACGAACTTATCTTCATCGGCGAATTATGCCACTATTATCAAGTTACGAATTGTAAAAAAGCTCGACATGAACCAAATCATGTGTGTTCTACACACACCTGAGTCCGTAGGTCCATATAACCTTACAGGAGTAAATTTTGTGTAAGCCCTCCGGGACGGGGTTTCTGCCTACGCTCGACGCCCTAAGACGAGAGCATCAGGCCATATACGGCGGCGATGCCAGATTTACCTATCTGCCCTTACATGCTGGGCTATGTTCTTGCAAAGAGTCGGATAAATAAACCTGCGTTCTTGGGATATCGGTGCGCCCGTGAGCCAACGTCAGCTATTAAGAACGGTCAGGGTTATCATTGGTCACAATGATGACGGTTATATTGTCTCGCCCGCCTTTATCTTTCGCTGCGTCGATTAAGGCAGCAGCAGCTTTATCGCAGGCTCGAATTGACTTGAGATGAGAGGCAATGAGGTGATCAGACAGTTCTTCGGTAAGTCCGTCACTGCATAATAAAAGGCGATCGTTTCCTTGCCAGTCAAAGCATTGAACATCAACTTGCTTAAGGTCTTCTCGACCTAAACATTTAGATAAGATATGACGCCAAGGATGGACTCTTGCCTGAGCAGGCGTTAAATCGCCCAGTTTCATGGCTCGCGCAACCCATGTGTGATCTTCCGTAATTTGCTCTAACTTAGCGCCTCTAAGTCGATATAAGCGAGAATCCCCGATGTGAGCACACCAAGACTGATCGTGGCGAAATAGAACAACAAGTGCTGTAGTGCCCATGTCTGACCGCTCAGGGTGAGACATTTGATCCTGCAAAATCGCTTGATTGGCTTTCAAAATCGAGTTTTCTAAGAGAATCTCGGAGGATTCAGCTGCCTCCCATTGGTCATTTAAATAATCTTGAATAACAGTTATCGCAATCCGACTTGCTTCCTGCCCACCTGCATGTCCACCCATCCCATCCGCAACGATAAAGAATCGACCATCTGGGTCGATGTGGTACGAATCTTGATTAGCAGTGCGAACGAGTCCCGGATCGGTAAGACCCGTAAAAAGGCGTTTCATAGGGCGAACGTAGCAGTCATAGTCGGGAGGGACATTAAAACATTTTTTCGTATCGGTCGAGGCGCATAAGGAGACGAATCAGAGCTACTGCTGATGCAACTGCGGCGATCGCTGCCAGAGACGCAACCCACACATATCCATTTACAAGCAATATGGTTGCCGACAACGTAAATACGCCAATCAAGATTGTGTAATTAGTCCCCATATTAACGTTACTAAGTCGCCTCAATGCCCGATCAGTCTCAGTCGCACGCACTCTAATCCGAATGTCACCCCGATCTAACTTTTCAAACGTATCTTCGATACGTCGTGGCAACCCCAAGGCAGTCGTACTAACTTGAGCCGCTTGACGACCCAACTCGCTGAAAATTCCGTTAGACACACTTTGTTGAGAACCGTTTCCGTCTACCATAATCTCCATTGCAAAAGGTTTTGCAACCTCCATGAAATTAAACTCTGGATCAAGCCCTTTGCCAACTCCTTCTAGAGTCGAGAAAGCGCGCATGACAAATGTAAACGTTGCTGGAAATCGAAAGGGCTGGTCGTAAGCAATCTCATACAAATCGTCGCTAATGTCAGCAACGGATTGCCCTTCAAATGGCTGATCCATAAAGTGATCAAGCATATATTGGATTGAGCGCCGAATAGGGCCCATATCTTCAACGGCAGCTAGAGCACCTAGCTCAACTAAGGATTTCATCACTCGATTCGCATCCTTTTGAGCAATCCCAAAAAACGTTTCTAAAAGTCGTTCTCGCGTAGCAGGCTGAACCCGCCCCATCATGCCGAAGTCGTAAAATATCAGAGCCCCATCAGGACTGACTGCAATGTTGCCAGGGTGAGGATCTGCGTGAAAAAAACCATCATGCAACAATTGCTGAAGGTAGGCTCTTGCACCAAGCCTCGCCAATATCCTGCGGTCTAGACCCGCTGCTTCAATCGCATCATAGTGGCTGATTTTAATACCCGGAAGATATTCGAGCGTTAGTGCTCTAGGGGAGGTATAGCGCCAGTAGACGCGAGGCACCTTGGCCCAGTTCTCTCGACGAAAATTCCGACGGAATGTATCTGCGTTGCGCCCTTCATTTAAGTAGTCAATTTCTTGCCATAGAATTCGGCAACATTCCTCGTAGATTCCCATCCAGTCTCGTCCACGTCCCCAATCTGGATGTCGCTGGAAATAGCGCGCAATTCCTTTGAGAATATCGAGGTCAATTTCAAACAGACGCTTTAGCCCTGGACGCTGGATTTTAGCAACCACCTCTTCCCCAGAATAAAGCTGAGCTCGGTGAACCTGACCTAGGCTTGCAGCTGCGAGTGGAATCGGATCGAAGT
>DBGGTD010000133.1:0-2991 GCA_051162585.1 Elainellaceae cyanobacterium | reverse complement strand
CATCAATGCTCTGCGCGATCGCGGACAGTGCGCCCTTATTCCTTTTATCACAGCAGGCGATCCGGATTTATCCACAACAGCCGAGGCGCTTCAGATATTAGACCGTAGCGGTGCAGATTTGATTGAGTTAGGAGTTCCCTATTCTGATCCTCTGGCGGATGGGCCTGTTATCCAGGCCGCTGCGACTCGGGCGTTACGCCGTGGAACTCGACTTGATCAGGTGTTGAATCTAGTTAAAGAGGTCAGTCCGAGTCTAAGAGCGCCAATCATTCTATTTACGTACTACAACCCAATTTTAAATCGAGGCATTGAGTCGTTTTTTCAGCAAATTTCAAACGCTGGCGTTAAGGGCTTGGTTGTTCCCGATTTGCCTCTCGAAGAGGTAGAAAACTTACTGCCATCTGCTGCCCATTGGGGAATTGAAATTACCCTGCTTGTTGCGCCAACGAGCCCCAAAGACCGAATTATGGCGATCGCCAACCAGTCTCAAGGCTTTATTTATCTGGTGAGCGTCACGGGCGTTACAGGCATGAGAAAATCGGTTGAAACGCGAGTTCAAGACTTGCTTATGGATTTGCACATCGTAACGGATAAGCCAATCGGTGTTGGCTTCGGCATTGCCCAGCCCGGACAAGCCCAGCAGGTCAGGGAATGGGGAGCCGATGCGGTGATTGTGGGAAGCGCATTTGTCAAACGACTTGCGGAAGGCAGCCAATCTCAAGGGCTTCAAGCGATCGAGGCATTTTGTCGCAGTTTAAAAACCGCAGTGTCGTCTGCATAGCGATTAAGCCACCCGATTACGAATGCCGTTGACCTGAATTGATCGACTCGCAATGGTTGCTTCATGGGGCTCAAGCTGCACAAATACTTTTCCTGATAAAAAGCGTCCCAATGCGGAGCGACGATAAACAACAACATCCTCGTCCATATCGTCTGGAGAATCAATCACTTCATAGCCCATCTCAGACAACGTAGAATCTAGAGTTTTAACAAATTTATCTCGGTTGGTAAATGCGACTGAGAAACTGGTCGTGCGGTTGAAATAGCCTCCTAGAAGCCCTGCTAGCAACCCGATAATAACGCCAATTTGTTGAGGAATTCCGGTGCTCACGTTCAAATCAAGCCCTGTTGAAGTAATGAACGTCGTTAGCAGCGCCGTTGTTGAGAAATAGTACAAAAATGTGGCTAAAAATCCCGGACCAAATCGGGTTGAGCGATCTTCCATTCGTAGCCTCGGTATTGCATTGGGGTTTGCTAAACAAACATCGTGCTGATCCGATGGATCATCAGAGTCTTAAGGTGCCAGAGCTTTAAGATATCAGATTTAGGGTAAGGCGCGATCGCTCCGTTTTATAGTCCTACGGACTCAGGTTTGTGTGGTGAGCCCCCGCGGCGCGGGGGCTCACCACACGTTTAACGTCCTAACGCGATCGCTTCGTTTTACAACAGTTTAGATTCTGTGCAAATACGGATACAACCGAGGCAGCGAATATACAGGGGCGATCGCAATTTTTGTACCCCAAATCTTAAGCAATTGATTGATATGAATTTAGGGCAAATATAGCGATCCTAAATCGCTTGTGAATTGTGTTTGAGCGGTGGGGCGGGCGACGCCCGCCCCACCGCTCACAACCCATCTGGGATTGCTATACAAACAATTTTGAATATCGAATCTAAATCAATCTCCGAGGGAGCATCTCAAATGAGTCATTCAGAGATTGCGTCACTGCAAGCGGTAGAGAAGCAGTCTTAAAGAGCAAGAGGGTTTTCGCAAAATTAGGATGCGCCCATTTTGGATCAGTGTTCTCACATAGCTGACTATTTCGAATTTAAAAACTTTAAATTCGAAACGGATTTTAGTATTAGCACTTTAGATAAATTTACGATTAGATAAAATACTGAAATTCCTCAAACTAAATATACAAATTTGCGTATTTATCGCATTAGAATTAGCCATTTTGCTGATTACAGTTGTGCATACGGTCTTCAACGTCTGAATTCAAATCATTAAATGTACAACACCATGAACTATTCAATCAGCGAACCTACAAATTCTGACATCCTACTCGGTTCCGTTCTTGACGAACCATTACTAAATCCAGAAACTAGTCCTTCTCCAAAGCGTAGCCGACGTTCAATTTCATCTTCTTCTAAGAAATCAGGAAAACGCCTCTTTGGTACTCGTGGTGACGATCGCCTACAGGGAACGACCCGAAACGACAAGCTGACAGGCGGCAGTGGAAATGACCGTTTGATTGGTAGAGGTGGCAATGATCGGCTTAAGGGAGGGCGAGGTAAAGATGTCTTAATAGGTGGCGGTGGCGATGATATTTATGTGATCACAGATGCAAAAGACAAAATCAAAGAGAGACGCAATAAAGGGATTGACTTAGTGCGATCGAAGGTCAATTTTGTCTTAAGCAAGAATCTAGAAAACTTGACTCTCAAAGGAAGTAAAGATCTTAGAGGAACGGGCAATGATCTCAATAATCGTATTCAAGGGAATCGAGGCAATAATATCCTAGACGGTAAGGCAGGTGCTGATATTTTAATCGGCGGAGCAGGTGATGATATCTATATTGTTGACGACATTAATGATGTCATTATCGAGAGTGCAAATGGTGGATTTGACATCATCAGAACCACTCTCAACACCTATGTATTACCTGTTCATGTCGAACGCATTGAATTCCTAGGAGTGGGTAATTTTAACTTTAGCGGTGGGGATTTGGGAAACACCGTCACAGGAGGAAACAACGTCGATTCTCTGATAGGCGGGCTGGGAAAAGATGACCTATCAGGTGGCAATGGTAATGACACGCTTTCAGGCAACGATGGCAATGACATTCTCGACGGTGGTTTAGGATCGGATATGCTCATTGGCGGTTTGGGTGACGATACCTATGTTGTTGATAGCGCCCTGGATATAGTTCAAGAATCTATTGATGGCGGCATCGATCTCGTAAAGTGCACCGTTGACTATGTTCTTGG
>DBGGTD010000132.1:0-4139 GCA_051162585.1 Elainellaceae cyanobacterium | reverse complement strand
GTAGCAGGTATTCCGTCTGTCAAAATTGCGATCGCAGACACAGGATACGGCATCCCTAACCGGATTAAAGATCGAGTTTTTGATCCATTTTTTACCACCAAGCCGATGGGGCGAGGAGTCGGCTTGGGGCTATCGGTGTGTTATCAAATTGTGGTCAATCAGCACCATGGACAGTTGACTGTCGAATCAGTCCCCGGTCAGGGCACAACGGTAGAAATCACGCTTCCCGTCCACCAGGTTGATCCATCGACTCAAAACTATTGCCGCATCCCGACAGACCACTCGGATATCAATAGGGATATAAAACAGCTAAACAGCGTCAGCAGTCGGTGAAATGAGCATGGCATAGACTCTCTGTTGCATGTCTACATATGTCACGCCTCAAGTGTGTCAGGTTGCCTGCCAGATTTTGATGGTTTTGTCAGAACTGCCGCTAATAAAGAGCTGCCCGGAGCGATCAAAGGCGATCGCATTAATGGTGTCTAGGTGATCGGTCAAGGTTGCGATCAATCGCCCATCATCGCATGACCAAATTTTTAGGGTCTTATCGTTACTGGCACTCAGCACCGTTTGCCCGTCTGGGTTAAACGCCACTGCATTGACATCTCTCGAATGACCCGACAAATCATGCATCAATGTTCCGGTGAGGGCATTCCATAGTCGGATTGATCGATCTTTGCCTGCACTGGCAATCAGTTCACTATTCGGGCTGATGGCGATCGCATGAATTGACCCAATATGGGCGAGCCACTCCTGCTGCAAATCTGCCGTTTGCATACTCCATCGCTTGATTTTTTTGTCAAACCCAACGCTGACAAAGTATTTGCTGTTAGGGCTAATGGCTAATGATTTGACGATGCTAGCAACCCCAAACGGAGTTTTTAGGAGCTTGCCCGTCTCCAACTGCCAGATTCGCAGCGTTCTGTCTTCGCCACCGCTAATCAGATATTGCCCGTCTGGGCTAATAGCCAAAGCCGTCACATCCCGCGCGTGCCCAGTTAAGGTGCGAATTAGTTCACCCGAAAACAGATTCCAGATCTTAATGCTGTAGTCATCGCTCGCACTCGCCAGAATTTTCCCATCTGGGCTAATGGCGATCGCATTGACCGCTTTCGTATGGCCTCGGAGCGTAAATAGCGACTCCCCCGTTTGTAGATTCCAGACTTTGACGGTGTCATCTAAGCTGCTACTGGCTAGCGTCGGCGTCGCCGGATTAACCGCCACACAAGTGACCCAAGATGAGTGCCCGGTTAAGGTATTCACACACCGCCACCCATAGATTTGAGAACTTGCATTAGAGCGAGGCGAAAACCGCCCTGACACAGGTGGGCGAGACATCGGAGGCCGCGACGGAACCGAGCGAGACATCGGTTGCCGTGACCTGGGAGGTTGAGAACTCTGGGCGCGAGACACTGGAGGATTCGATGGAGGCTTCGATAAACCGGGCTTTGAGGTCGGTGGGCGAGACGAGGGTGGGCGAGACACAGAAAGAGGTCCGACACCAGATGACGGAGACGACGTTGGCTTTGATTCGGGTCTTGGATAAGCAGAGGGCGATGATAACGAGGCAGTAGATGTCTCCATGACCTTGAGCACGTCGTCTGCTGACTGGTAGCGATCGCTCACCATGTCTTTGATCATCGTGTCTAAAATATGCGCAAGGCGATCGCTCACATCTCGTCCCTGCTTTTGCAACTGCTCCCGCCATCGCCAACACCCTTCAAGGGGATCATATAAATAATCGGGTCTGGTTTTGGTCAGCAGGTGAATGCACGTTGCCCCGATGCTATACACATCGCTCGCCGGAAATGCCCGCCCGCCGCGAAATTGCTCCAGTGGAGAATATCCTTCGGTGCCAATTCGGGTGCCAGCCTGAGTCGGCAAACTCGCATTAAGCTGCTTTGCCACGCCAAAATCGATGAGCATCAGTTGCCCGTCAATCTTTCGCCGCAGAATATTGGTAGGCGTAATATCGCGATGAATCACCTGATGCTGATGAATAAAGCTCAAAATTGGCAAAATATCCAGCAAAATATCTCGAATCTTCTGCTCGCTAAAAGCACCCTGCCGATGCATTTCTTGAAGCAAATTGTGCCCTTCGATAAATTGTTGGACCAGATAGAGATTCTTCTCGTGTTCAAAATAGGCTAACAGCGTCGGAATCTGAGGATGTTCACCCAACTCGTACAGGCGGACAGCCTCCTGATTAAACAGGTGAATTGCCTTTTCCATCGACTTGGTGCCTTGAATATAAGGCGAGAACTGCTTGATCACGCAGCGAGCAGATAGTCGATCTTGATCTAGAGCCAAATAGGTTCGTGCAAAACCACCTTGACCAATCGGCTGCACAGGACGATATCGCCCTCTTAATAGATAGATCAGCGGCGTTCCACAATTCCGACAAACCCGGTTTGTTTCCGGATTAATAGGATTGGTGCATTGGGGATTCAAACAACAAACCATCATTTGGTAGTGCACGTAGGCGGTCAAGTTGAGATGCGTCATTCATCTCAGCCAATCGGGGTAAGCAGTGATTGCTTTAGCGATTGCTTTGTTGATGCCACCGAGATGCCCCAACGATGCTATTGGAATGAGCTAATTTCGTAGACAGACTCCGTTTGAGCAAGATGAGGCTGCGGCATTTGCATTAACCAATCCATGATGAACGCGTCTTAACACCTAATCGGCAGCACCCTAAACCTCATCACAATTAGGCCTCATGCCCTGACGAACAATTGCCTAAAACGTTTGGGCACCCGCCTGCATAGACTGATTTTCTTAGCCATCGCCACAGATAAGGTGCTAGATTATTGGGATTATCTTACAGCCGATTAGCTGAGGATGCTACTTTTTCTCAACGGTTTGTTGACGATGTCTCACAGCTTGGGCGAAGCCAAGAGCAACCAGAACATTAGACAGCGTTAGAAAGAATTCTGCGCTGCCATGTAAAAGATCAATATTTGCAAGGGATTCGCCGTATTTAGATTGGGCATATAAACCCGCAGGTATCGTCACCGCGACGAATAGCAGTGTGCCGTAAAATCCCACTAATGCGAGACGAGGCGTTTGCCCAGATCGCGTGAGGAACCACAAGAACGCCAGGTACGGAAATAGGGATGCCCCAAACAACATATCTTTGAGAGTCATAGGAAAATCTACGGATTGAGAGACGACGATGAAGATGATTCAGCATTGAGGGTCTTGTCTTGATCTGGAGAAGACTCTGAGTCTTGAGCAGGTTGGGGCGATCGCCAGATCCACCAGGCAGCAATACCGAGCGTTGTATTCCCCACAAACGTCATCGTCGCCTGCACAGTTACAAGCCAATCGAGCGACGCCGGATTATCAAAGAAATGCCAGGTACAGGCACACATCGCACCAATAAGCGCTGGAAACATGCCCAGGGAAAGGGCTCGCCATGCTTTATTTTGGCTTACCTCGCTGTAGATCCAGATCAGCCACATTGCTGTTGCCCATTCGATCACGCTAGAGATGTGAATGACCCAAGTTGGAATAGAAAGAGCGTTCATAGATGATTGGGAATGAGGGAAACGTAAGGGAGTTAGGAGAGTAAGGGAGTAAAAGAGTTGGGGAATAGGGTTGGTCTTTAATTTTGATCTTTAATTTTCAATATTGGACTCTCAACTAAACTCCCTCTATCCCGGTATTGTAAGGGGTATGTTGACAGAGGCAAGTGGAGAGCAGATGAGAGCGGTCTTGTGTGGATACTATGGCAAGGGCAATGGAGGGGATGAAGCCTTGCTAGCAAGCTTACTTCAGATGCTGCCTGAGCATGTGAAGCCCATCGTGCTGTCTGGAAATCCGTCTCAAACCTATGAGCATTATCGGGTCGAAACCTGCAACCGGACATCCGCTTTTGCCGTAATGGAGGCACTCCAGCAGGCGGATGCATTTATTTGGGGCGGTGGCAGCCTGATGCAAGATGCGACAAGTCCTATTAGCCCCATTTACTACGGCGGGTTAATGGGCTTGGCTCAACGCATGGGGTTAAAAACGATTGCCTGGGCACAAGGAATTGGCCCTTTGAGGCGGGGAATGACGCGATGGCTAACGCGGCAATGCTTTGCAGGGTGTACGGCAACGAGTGTGCGCGATCGCGCCTCAGCAGCACTCCTGAC
>DBGGTD010000131.1:0-5754 GCA_051162585.1 Elainellaceae cyanobacterium | reverse complement strand
GCTCAATTTGAGCAAGCTGTTGACGATGACTTTGTAAAAGCTGCTGCGCAAACGGATGCAAATCGCTGTCGGACGGAATTGCTTCTAATGGTGCAAGCGTTGACTGCCAGAGGGATTGCAGATCTCTCCAGATATTAGTGTCATAAATTGGACGCTGGCTTGCTTCGCGAGCGTCATGTGCGACTCGTTCTATGGCGAGAAGCTGATCAATCTGCTCTGCTTGAGTCTGATAGTCATTGAGAAGAGGATGAGCATCTTGCGCATGTTTCGACCACGCAGGGATAGGCTCTAGTAGCAAGATCCCGCGCTCAATTGACTGGTAAGCCGTATCTAAGTCGTCCCAAGTGTCCACTTGGTCTAAGGTGACTTTTATATCTTGGCGAAGCGCCTGTGCCGTTTGCAGTTCTGGACACGACCCAATCAGACAATACCGAGTGAGTCCATAGGTTCCTCCAATTGCGCCCAACGTTGTGATGCCTAAAGCGATCGCAATCTGAGTGTCGAGCTGACCAAGCCAAGATAATTGATGTAATGGTGACGAGTCTTGAGATATGACTAAGGCTGACGAGTGCTCGTTATAAACCGGCTCTCCAGATGAACCTTGAAATGCGCGCTGGGAACTGAATGACTGAAACCAACGCTGCCAGTTTTCTTGAAACCGCGTGAACAGATTGGACTCATCCGAGAGCGTCAATGTTGCTGGAGACGTTGAAGATTTAGATTCGCTGGTGTGGTAGCTAGACGGTGACGACACTGGAGTTGGCATGTTGAGGCGGGAGGGAGGGGAATCAAACGAAGTTAGTTGTTCGATGAGGAGTTCGAGATCATCGTCATCTTCAATCCAGATCTCTTCGCAGCCTTCCTTGGAAGGAGTCCATCGTCGAGGGATATGCTGGATCGAAGGAGGTGGAGGTTGAATTGCAAATTGACGATGCGCATACGGGTGTTTTTGTCCGATGATGCGAAGATAGAGGCGGACACTCTGAGTAAATTGAAGCTGCAACGTTTGAATACGTCGCTCCATCATATGTAGAATCTGCACTGGATCAAGCACCGCGTCGTCTCGATGCTGACCCAAGACGACTAAATTCTGCTCACGGATGGTGCATTGAACATGCACGGGATCATCATTAATGCAGGCTTGAATACACGCTTGGAGGTGATGACGTAGCCGCTGCAAGTCCCCTGTGTAGGTAATCGTCTCCATATCAAGTTCGCCTTGTGTCGATCGACTGGATGCACTCACTCGATGCTCTGGATTGGAACATCGTGCAAGTCCTAAAGCTGCTCCTTCTTTCTGAATTTGAGAGCTTTTTCCGGACATGCGACCGAAATCTCAAGCAAACTTCACCAAATTCGATGCAGAACTCGAAGAAATCTGATGATACGCATTCAACTAAGTGAGTACTCACAAACTAATTCTACGGGACTGACGGGGCTCGAACCCGCAACTTCCGCCGTGACAGGGCGGTGCTCTAACCAATTGAACTACAGTCCCTCGAGGCGCGTTTAAATTTAGCGCAATTCCCATTGTGCCTAACCGATCAATTATTTGTCAAATGATTCATTAACAAATTTTATTGGTTACAAAATCTACAAGCCAATCCTTGACGTGATGGGTGGCTCGACAATCATCTTCGTTGTATCTCAGAATGGCATCTAAATGAGTGCGATCGCCCGTATTAAGCCATCGATCATACCAATAAATCGATTGAGCCCCATTTGCATCTGAGTCACGCCAATTAAACCCTAGCCACCGAGCAATTGGCTTGAGGGCGTAACTTTCAATCGGCAATGCTACTGTACGAGTCACACGCTCATGCAGGTCAATGCAGCGTCTAATCAGAGGCTGAATCAATGAGTCAGGCGTTTCGTAGACGTTTGCCAAACGCTTGACAGTCTGAACCTCATAAGGACAAAAATGAAAAATAGGAGCGTGGGGATATTGCCAAACCAAATCTAGAAATTGTTCCCAAATGAGACGTTCATCTTCAGGGTTTTCGGCTAAAAGGGGATAAAACGTTTCAGTATTAGCTCGGCGGTCGACTAATAAAATCCCGTGTAGATAAATTAAGTTTTGCTCTGGAGCAGCTTCGATGTCGAAGTATAGTTCGACGTCTGAGGTTGGCAATTCTTCTGGAGAGAGTAGCGGCCCGATGGTATCGGTTCGCTGTAGTGGTGCGGCTAGGGCGCAATTTTGCAGCATCGACTGCGCTTGTCGCACGATTCGATGGGCGACGTGAATACCAAACCCTGGAAGTGGAGCCAGCACATTAGGAGAGATTGCTGCTAGTGATTCAACGGTAGTTAAATCTAGTTCTTGAAGATGAACATAGCGACTCGGCGTAACACCGGGTAACAGGGACAAGTGTTGAGTGGCTTGGGCGACCCCATAGCAGTGGCTCAGCCAGTGGCACAAATCGCACCGATTACGTGCGATAAAGACGTCAGGCTCGCGGGCTGTAATTAGCATCTCCATGCAGTGATCTAAAATTTGCTGCATTCGGGGGAGTTGCTCAACTAAATCGACTTCGTAAGCTCCGCGTTGTCTTAAAATTAACCAGCTCGATTCTGACCATGCACCCTGCACCTCTGAGAGAACGTAGGCTTGGAATGCTGCAATAACTTGATAGTCTAGCTTGGGACGTTTGCCGAGTTTAATGTCAATAGGGACGTAAATCCAATCGCCAAAAACAGAGTACCCAGGCTGCTTGACCAAGAGCTTCGGAGACGTAATCAGTTGAACTCCATTCTCAAGCGTATGTTGAAGCACTCCTCGAGAAATTCTTTCAACTCCTTGCTGCATAAGCTCTAGCGTCGCGCGCCCCCCCGCGTTCCAGTTTCGACGAGGATAGGCGGGTTCTTGAGCTGGATTTTCAGACAGAACAGATAGCTGATGCGATACGCTATCTTGATGAAGCTTTAGCAGATAATCACTCGGTGAGTCTCTCTGCCCTAAATCGCCATATGAGTCAAGGAAGGATCGACGCTTGCAGCGCTGAAAATTTAGGAGAAGTTCGTCAGTAAGCTGAAGGGGAGATTTAATAAGGCTCGGACGGGACGTCGTACCAGAAGAGGACTGATCGGATTGCACTAGGGATGGCGAGGCTAGAAATTTCGTTTCAGCCTCTGATAAATGGCTCCTTAATGGCTCAGCAGTCAAATCCCTCGGCTCCGAGCTGAGCGTATGTGGGCTTATCGTGGAAGGAGATGACTAACAGTTCAATGCAGATCAGCATAAACTCTCGATCGCATATCTTTCTATGACTTTAACTTGATTTTGATTGATTTGTCTGCAGATGGGGATCGCTTTATCGGGATGCGATCGCCCAATCGCCCAATTGTATATATCTGCCTGTGGAGTCTATTCAGATTTTTTATAATTCTGTTAATTCAGTCGACTAATTTTTGTAACCTCTTGCATCTAGGTTTTGCGTAATCATCATGACCACTGCGTCTTCTGACACCATTCATCTCAACCAATATCGTCAGCAATTTCCAGCATTAGCTAACAAATCATATTTCAACTACGGCGGACAGGGGCCGATGCCTCAAGCGTCACTGATTGCGATTCAAAGAGCCCATGAATATATCCAAAATGCAGGGCCATTTTGTGGAGAAGTCAACACTTGGATTTCCCAAGAAGCCGATCAAACCCGTCAGGTGATTGCGCTTGAGCTTGGGGTCGCTCCAGAAACCATTACCCTAACTGAAAATGTGACAGTTGGTTGCAATATTGCGTTATGGGGAATTGAGTGGAAAGCAGGTGACCACATTTTGCTATCAGACTGTGAGCATCCCGGCATAATCGCAGCCGTCCAAGAAATTCAGCGTCGCTTTGGAATTGAGATATCAACCTGCCCCCTGATGGCAACGCTCAATACAGGCGATCCGCCGGATGTGGTCGCTCAGCATCTACGCCCGACGACTCGCTTAGTTGTAGTGAGCCACATTCTGTGGAACACAGGGCAAGTCTTGCCTCTGCAAAGCATTGTCGATGCGTGTCGGGCTCATCCAACTCGGTCAAGAACCGTTCAAGTTCTCGTAGATGCTGCCCAATCGGTAGGGGTTTTGCCGCTCAATTTAGCCGAATTGGGAGCTGATTTCTACGCATTTACTGGGCACAAGTGGTTGTGTGGTCCAGCGGGGATTGGAGGATTGTATGTACGCCCTGATGTACTCGGTGACTTGAATCCGACATTTATTGGTTGGCGGGGGGTGACCCGAAATGAAGCAGGCTTTCCGACGGGATGGAAAGCAGATGGGCAGCAGTTTGAAATTGCAACCTCTGATTTTAGCCTGTACAGTGGATTAAGGGCGGCGATCGCCACCCACTATGACTGGGGATCTCGCGCCGATCGGTATCAGAGAATTCGAGATTTAAGTAAATACCTCTGGGCTGGGTTAAACCATATTCCAGGAATTGCGTGCTTGCGAACGGCCCCACCTGAGGCGGGATTGGTGTCATTTCAACTCGATGGGGGCAACAATTCCTCTAACCAGCAACTAGTTCGGTCGTTGGAAAACCAGCATGTGATGCTACGGACGATTTTAGATCCGTTCTGTATCAGAGCCTGCGTTCACTATTTCACAACAGAATCTGAAATCGATCAGATGCTAAGTGTTTTAAGACGACTGCGAGACAACTGATCGAGGGGATAATCACTCATTTAGAAGCGTTGAGCCTTCTTGAGTTAGCGCAGTTCTCGCTTTTTGAGCACGGGCGTTGGCTTCTGCCATCACCTCGTCCATCTTTTCGAGCATTTCGCCCGGATAATTTTCTAGAACTTTGGTTGATAGCGAGATGCGACGCTTGATTTCATCAATGTCAATAATGATTGCCTGAATCGGTTGCCCTGACTGAAAGAGGGAATTTAGCGAGGCAACGTAATTCTTGCTGACCTGGTTGATGTGCAGTAAGCCAGTTGTGCCATCGAAGTCAACGAAGACGCCGAATGGCTTGATACCAGAGACTTTGCCCTCAATTAGCTGACCTCCTTCAAGCTGAGTAAGGCTTGCCGCTTGAGCGGCAAGCCGATGAGACAAGACCAGCTTGCGGCGATCGGGATCAACTTCTAGAAAACTAACGGTCAGCGCCTTGCCAACTAAGGATTCGAGGTTATCACGTTCAATCAAGTGCGATCGCGGAATGAACCCCCGCAATCCTTGAACATCAACGGTCACGCCCCCTTTATTAACGCCGCTGACCCTCGCCTGGATCGTCTCGTCGGCATCTTGCATATCAATAAATTGCTTCCATATTTCTTGAAGCTCTAATTGCCGAACGGAGAGTGTAACTTGACCCTCTGCGTTTTGTTCGCGAATAATCAGAAAATCTCGCTCTTCATCAACAGGTAGTGTCTCCGACAAATCGGCGATCCGAGTGAGCGATGCTTCATCAATGGGTAAAAAGGCCGCAGACTTACCACCGATGTCAATGTAAGCTCCGGTGGCATCGTGGCTAAAGACTTTTCCTCGAACAACCTGGCCTCTCTGAAAATTGAAATCATGCTGTTCGAGAGCTTTTGCGAAGGCGTCAGACGAAAAGGACAAATTAGCCTCCTAGAGTATGCATAGCCACGGCTGAACCTTGGTCAACAAGGGTTTGGAGTTCTCCCAATATAATCAATTCTGGGTAAATTCGACATCATGCCTCTATGAAGTCCTGATAAGAATATTGAGCGATTTATGGGGATTACCTATCCGCGAACTATTCAAACGCTTCTTCAGGAAGTCGCTGATTTTAATTCTCGA
>DBGGTD010000130.1:0-2433 GCA_051162585.1 Elainellaceae cyanobacterium | reverse complement strand
ATATGGTATATTGCCCACTCGTGAATACCGTGAGGGTTAAGTATTGATTCTGCCTTGCGAATCTCCTCATCATTTCCTTCGACCATGACCAAATATTCGCCTTTAGACACTAAGTCATGATAGATTTTGGCACGGTGCTCTGGTACACCCCAGCCGATGAGTCCGCCGAGAAGGCCACCCCCTGCAGCACCAACTGCTCCTCCGATAACAGCAGTCGCAAATGCATTGGCAGCGAGGCTTCCTAATGCTAATACTTGGCCCGCGCCAGGCAAAAGAGCTAAGGCCGTTGTGGTGACGCCTAATGCTTCGAGTGCGCCAATAACGGCACCTCCGACGCCTCCTGTGACTGCACCTGCTTTAGCACTACCTCCGGCGTGATTACCTTTTGAATCTTTAAGATGCACGCCTGCAATTTGGCGATCGCCCTCTTGAGTCTTTGCAACAACCGATACCTGTCCCATCGGAAAGCTGGCATCTTGTAGGGCTTGAATTGCACCCTCAGTTTTCTGGCGGGTTGGAAACACGCCAGTTGCGTGTCGCTCGGATTGGCGAGTCGGCATACATTACCTCCTGTAATCTTGCTTCAGTAGTGATTAATACTACAATCTATTAACTGACGATTAATACCTTATCGTGTATAGTTCTGAACCTTAAAAGCCTCAAAACCGATGGTTAATCGTAATAGTAAATTTTTCAGTAACTCGGATTAATGACTTCCGATGATTACTTTCAACTACTAGATTCCCAAATATGCCCTATAAAGTCATCAACCCATCGAAACATTTTTGATGGCTACATAGCGATTCTAAATCGCTTGTGAATTGTGTGTGAGCAGTGGGGCGGGTGACGCCCGCCCCACCGTTCGCAACCCCTCTGGATTGCTGTAGTAGTCCTAAATGATTCGTAAAAGTAGGCAGAGGGGCTTTGCCCCCTCTTGGGGACTTCGTTCCCAAACCCCTTTGAGTTTTCCCACAATTGATTGGGATTGCTATATATCAGGGAATCCTAAAAACATCCATAAGGACTGCATCTGGAGCGATTCGTCGAATTGGGTTTGGCGAATCATAAACAATTAATAGGGCCTGCGATTCCCCGATGGAGGGTACGAGGGCAAGCCCCTCGGCATGATCCCATCCGATAGTAAACGGAAGATTGAATAGTAGCGTTAATTCATCTGAGTCTTGGTCGCAGAGCGAGTTGTCTGAACGTCCAAGAGCTTCCTTTAAACGAAATACCTGCATCGCTCCCTCTAAAGCCATAGTGGGTCCCGCTAGAATAATTAGGTCTTCTCCATCTAGACATAGTTCTCGGACCCCGAGCCCGTTCAGATTTACAAAGTGTTTCCTGTAAGGTTGCCCTGAATCGCCGATGCTCTTTAGAACCAGCGTATCTGCATCGGCTGCTTCAACCTCAATCTCTAAAATGATGGCCCATCCACGCAGTACTGGCCCCCGTAGTCCCAAAAAAACTGTGTCGCCGTGAACTGCCAACCCCTCAATGTCTAGCCCATTATCTTTGCTAGGAATCGAGGCAGAAATGATAGGCCCCAGGTGTTCATCTGTCTTCAATGCATCTATTAAAATGTTGCCATCTGCCGTTTTTTTGAGACAGGCGGCTGTCAGCGTCTGGTTTGGATTATCAAATAGAGAACAGGATTTGAGCAATTCGCCGCTGATAACCGGAATTCGTCCTAAGAGATAACGATTCGAGTCTGTCTTAATTTCGGTGAGGCGTTCAATATCTTTTTCGACTTTTTTGCCTTTTGTTTTATTGCGTTTTTTACTGTGAGAACCCGTAAACCAGAGATAGGACTGAGCAAAATCCATTCCTTCAATATCGGCTTCATCGTCTTGATTAAACAGTTCGATGAAATCTCCTAGAAAGAAGGATTTATGATTGCCATACACATAAGGTTCGATGGGTGACAGACGCTCAATTGTGATGTATTCATCTGAGCCAACCCATAAACTTCCGTCAGGAGTGCAAGCGGTAGCAGATAGTTCGGTTAGCAGATCATCAGACGTATCCCCAAAACGTAGAAGAAGACGATTCAGTAAAAACGGCTCTGACATCAAAGGCTAGCTCCTGATTTTAGTTTAGTTTACACTTGATTTACAAACGTCTCAAGAGCTGATCAGGGGGAGCACCCTAGTTGTGCAGTTATAGCCGTACGCTCTCGCGTTAGGACGTTAAACGTGTGGTGAGCCCCCGCGGCGCGGAGGCTCACCACACAAACCTAAGCCTGTAGGGCTAGTATTGAGTGTGAGCATCTCGCTCACGCAATTACTTGAATCAGTATAGATGCGCCCTGATCTGGTGCTTCTTTGAGACGTTTTTCAACCAGCTTTTGATGCTGAGCTTATAAGCTGTCCGTTTTGCCCGTTTGCGATTGATCGGGAACAGAATCAATTTCGCTATAGCCCATATCGGATG
>DBGGTD010000129.1:0-6764 GCA_051162585.1 Elainellaceae cyanobacterium | reverse complement strand
GCAAACATGTGCCCCCCACGTGCGCGCGATCACGGCAGTGCGATCGCGGCTGCCATTATCAACCACCCGAATTTGGGTTAGACCCATGGTCTGCAACTTTTGAATCACTCTGCCAATCGTTGTTTCCTCATCACGAACCGGAATGATAACCAGAACAGACTCAAGCTCACAGTCAGGGTTCATGATATGCAATACACCTAATAGCTCACGAGACATGACCATTAAGCATGATCTTCCTGAGTTTTAGCCAAAAGAAAACTGAGGAAACGATAAGCATGAAAGCGATCGCATGCGTTTCCTCAGAAAATACCCGTATGCAACTGTCAACTACAGCCTTACGCTCTCGCGTTAGGACGCTGGACATGTGTAGAACCCGCGCGGCGCACGGGTTCTACACACAAACCTAAGCCCGTAGGGCTATACATCAGAATTGAGCCATGTCACTTGTCGGTAACGCACTATCTGCGATGCACTATCTGCGATGCACTATAGCGATCCTAAATTGCTTGTGAATTGTGTATGAGCGGTGAGGCAGTCGCCGCCCGCCCCACAACTCACAACCCATTTGGGATTGCTACCTCTATAACGCATCAACGTCTCAGCTAAACAATTTCTAGAAGCTGAATATCAAACGTCAAATCTTTGCCTGCGAGCGGATGATTGGCATCTAGCGTGACCGATCCGTTCGAAACTTCAGTCACCGTTACAGGAATGGGCTGGCCGTTTTCCTGACGAATGAACAACTGCTGTCCTAGCTCCACAGATATGTCATCCGGCATCTTTTCTTTTTCGACCGCGATTACCATATCCGGATGATGAGGACCATAGGCTTGAGTCGATGGAATTTGGGCTGTCTTAGAATCTCCTGGATTCATACCGATTACAGCCGTTTCAAACCCTGGAATCAGACCGCCATCACCAATCGAAAATTCTAAGGGATTGCGATCTTGTGAAGAATCAAACACAGTGCCGTCTTCTAGCTTTCCCGTGTAGTGAACCTTTACAGTATCGCCTTGTTTTGCCTGTGTCATTAGTTATCACCTTCTTGAGTGGGCATCAATCTTTTTCGAAGACCTGCTACGTTCCTTGTTAACATCCTGTAGACAGGCTAATACTCTATCCATCGAATGAATTAAAGCGGTTCCAAACCTTTAGATTTGGTTAAATCACGCCAATTGGTGCCACGTGCCCTTCCGTTATCGCATCTCTTGGCCACTAGACTATCAAACATCAAGATTATCTTTAGAGTCTGCATTGATTCGACGGTGCATGCCGCTCAAACTCGCTACAATCACAACGAGCTGACGTGACTCAACGTATTTACTTTCATTAGGTTAAGTAATTCACGATGCAAGATGCAGATGCAATCGTAATTGGCAGTGGAATCGGCGGGTTAGTGGCTGCTAGCCTACTAGCTCGATATGGCTGGCAGGTGATGGTGTGTGAAAGCCACGCTATTCCCGGTGGTGCGGCTCATAGCTTCGCTCGCGGGGGATTTGAGTTTGATTCGGGGCCTTCGTTTTATTGCGGATTGAGCGATGCACATTCTCTAAATCCTCTGCGGCAAGTTTTTGATGCACTCGACGAATCCGTAAACGCGGTTCGGTATGACCCGTTAGGGCACTATCATTTTCCAGACCATACGATGCCGATTTACGGCAACGCCAAGTCGTATCGAGAGGCGATCGCCCAGATCACTCCTCAAGGGGCACGCGAATTCGAGCGGCTAGAACGGCGACTCCTCAATCTCTATGACGCGTTACGCGAAATCCCGACGCTTGCGCTGCGGGCAGACCTGAATATCGTTACCCTCCTGCTCAGCCGCTATCCATGGGCCTTGCTGAAACTGTTGCCCCACATCGGCACGATTCAAGGATCGGTCGGGGCGCTGGTGGAGCAAACCGTTGACGACCCGTGGGTGCGTCGCCTCATCGACGTGGAATGTTTTTTGTTGTCAGGGCTCAAGGCAAATGGCACCATCGCCCCCGAAGTCGCGTTTATGTTTGGCGAACGCACCCATTCGGTCATTGATTATCCGGTGGGGGGTAGTGGTGCGCTTGTGCAAGCATTGGTGCGGGGCTTAGAAAAGTGGGGTGGTAGATTGCACCTCAATGCTCATGTCGAAACCATTCGGGTCAAAGAGGGTAGAGCAGTGGGCATTCAGCTTCGCAACGGTGAAACCTTTCATGCGCCGGTCATCATTTCTAACGCCACCATTTGGGACACCTATTCGAGCTTAATCAAACCGGAGGATTTGCCGTCTAGCTTTCTCCAACATGCCCTTCAAACCCCCGCAGTTGAAAGTTTTATGCATCTGCACTTAGGGATTCGAGCAGAAGGCTTAGACTCCCTAACCGGACATCACGTAGTAGTACACGAGTCTGACCACGATATTACCGTTCCGGGTAACACCTGCATGATCTCAATTCCGACCGTGTGGGATGATAGCCAAGCCCCGCCCAATCATCACGCCGTTCATGCCTACACTCTAGAACCGTATGAGCCGTGGCAGCGAGATGAGCACTATGGCGATCGCAAGCGAGAACGGGCAGACCCTCTGTATCGTGCCTTAGAACGAGTCATTCCTGATATTCGAGAAAGAGTCGTCCTAGAACTCATTGGCACTCCATTGACCCATGCGCGATTTCTGCGCCGCTACCAGGGCACCTATGGTCCGGCGATCGCCGCTGGTGAAGGGATGTTTCCGAGCTGTCATACTCCCATTCAAGGGCTATATCGTGTCGGAGATAGCACCATGCCTGGGATTGGCGTTCCGGCTGTGGCGGCGTCTGGCATTCTGTGCGCAAATAGCTTGGTCGAGCCGCAAAAGGTGAGAGAGTTATTGGATAAATTAAACCGTTAACATAGCAATCCTAGATGGTTATGAGCAGTGGGGCGGGCTGAGCCCGCCCCACTGCTCAAACACAATTCACAAGCGATTTAGAATCGCTATAGAAAAATTACTCCCAAGTACCCCCTCATCATTAGTGACCCACTCTGTGCTTCTCGAATACAGAGGTGAAATTGCGGCCCTGAGTGCTGCGTTCATCTGGGCGATCGCCTCAATCATTTACGCTGGGGTGGGTCGTCAGCTTTCTCCATTGGCGCTCAATTTCACCAAGGGAGTGATTGCGATCGCCATGATTCTCGTGACTCTGGTGATCACAGACGCACCTCGACCCGATGTAAGCTCCATCACTATAGGGCTACTGGTGGTGAGCGGCATTGTCGGCATCGGGTTTGGCGATACCGCGTTTTTCACCTCGATTAACTGCCTAGGAGCGCGCCGAGCTTTGCTTATGGAGTCGCTAGCTCCGCCTCTATCTGCATTTCTCGCGCTAGTCTTTTTGGGTGAGCAGCTGAGCATCAGAGATTATTTAGGAATCGTTTTAACGATTTCAGGGGTTGCCTGGGTCGTCGCAGAGAGGTTGCCCGATGCCGTTAGAGGCGAAATTCGGCTCGGGCGCGGAGTTGGCTTCGGCATTCTGGCCGCATTCGGGCAAGCCAGCGGAGCCGTGATGTCGAGAGCCGCACTTGCAGAAACGTCAATCAGTCCCTTGTGGAGTACTCTCATTCGAATTATTGCCGGAACGATGATATTGCTGATTTGGGTTAGGGGGCATCGAGAAGGAATGCAGGCACTCAAACCAATGCGATCGCCACGATTGTTGACGATTGTTGCCACAACAGCATTTGCCAGCACATTTTTAGCCATTTGGCTCCAGCAGACCGCCCTGAAATATACCGAAACAGGTATCGCCCAGTCATTGACAGCCACCAGCCCGTTGTTTATCCTGCCAGTCGCTCTATGGCTAGGCGAAAAAATTAGCCCCCGTGCATTCCTAGGCGCATTGGTTGCGCTATGCGGAGTTTGGCTCCTGTTCTTGACATAACCTACGTTTCTTATCTCCGCTTCGGATGCCTTCGCATCTCTTTATGAATCTGTTTCCAACGGGCTTTTGTATTAGATTGCAGGCGCTCATCTTGTTTGCGAGTCACGTAATCTAACTCTTTGTTCAGTTTTTGATAACTCGCGAGCCTCGCTGAATCAAGTCTCCCATCGGCGATCGCCTCTTGCACTGCACAGCCAGGTTCTTGTCGATGATGACAATCTCGAAAGCGACACCGTTCAGCAAGCTCCTCGATATCTGTAAACACCTCATCTATTGCATTGCGCCCTGACCAAAGCTGGATTTCTCTTAACCCTGGCGTATCAATCAACAAGGCTCCGGACGGAGTGAGCATCAATTCTCGATGCGTGGTCGTATGGCGACCTCGGCTATCATCGGGTCGAACTGACTCCACAGCCTGCTTCGAGATTCCTAGAAGTTGATTGGTTAACGTCGATTTGCCAACCCCTGATGAGCCCAGCAAGACGATAGTTTCGCCTGTTCGAAGATACGGCATGATTGGAGCGATCCCAGACTGATGCAGCGCACTCAAAGACACAACGGGCATACCTGGAGCGATCGCCTCCACCTCGGCAACTCGTAAATCGATATCGTGGCACAGATCGGCTTTGTTGAGAATAACAACGGGCTTGGCACCGCTCTCCCACGCCATAACTAGAAAGCGCTCAATCCGCCTGAGATTAAAATCATGATCTAATCCCGAGACGAGAAAAGCCGTATCTACATTGGCTGCAAGGACGTGTTCATCCGTTGTGTTTCCAGCTACTTTACGAGAAAATTGGCTGGTTCGCGGCAACACAGCGTGAATGATTGCATTCGAGTCATCATGAGGTTGTAGTGCAACCCAATCTCCGACTGCTGGAAAATCGGATAGATACTGCGACTGATGGCGAAATGCACCCGATATGTCCGCAAGGATTTCTCCTTGCTCAGTGTAAACCTGGTAGAAAGCCCGTTGCTGAACAGTGACTCGCCCCGGAATGAATCCACTCTGTTCAAACGCCCGAAAGTAACTGGAAAATCGTAAATTCCAGCCGAGTTGCTCTAGCTGCATGATTAATATTCCTCGTGGTAAAGCATGACAGACCACACTGCTCACAGAGGAATTCTCAATCTATCTTCGTTTGACCCAATCCGCGCTAACTAGGCCTAATCGGTTTAATCAAACGGATGTTGAGGCTGCTCTGTGGCTGCGGCAAACGGTGATAAATGGGGTGAGAGTAACCGTGACCGACATACGTAGCCTCCTTATTCGATAAGTTATTAGCTATAACAATACCAGATGGGCTGCGAGCGATTTAGGATCGCTATGAAAGGAATTTTCTTAAACCGATAGAATTTTTTCTAAGCCATAGCATTGCTATGACTAGATAATAGGGAATTTATCCATCACGCATTCTTATATCATTTGCAAATTCAGCGCTGTTGAATGTTGCAGCGATGGGATCACGGTGATATAGTTTGTTCATATTACTTAGGGATTGATATAAATATCCCGCAGTGCAGCGGTTGAACGTCGCACTAAGACGATTAGGTATGGTGCGTTTAAGGTCAATGCAAGTGTCACATCAGTTGCTGTTTAACTAATTTTCATCCCCTAAAATCCGTATTTGAAGTTTGCGTCTACCACGGGTTCTCTTTCATAGAGATGTTTCTCCATATAGTTTGGATCTGGAATAGTTTCCTTCGACTAGAATGTTGGGGGAAATTTTTTTTACAACATCCATTCCAATCCAAGGCCAAGTCGTCTGTCACTATCATCTGGGATTTTCTGCCATTGAAACTCGGTTGATACGCGTAAGCGTTGGGTCACAGCATAGCCAACGGTGAGCGTTGTAAGGCTCACTTCGTGGCGATCGCTCCCTGGGTTGATCCAGCGTTGACTTATCGAAATATCCGCTGCTCCAGTCCGAGAGAGTACGGCAATAACCCGAATTCCGAGATCGGGCCCATCTGTGTCAAAGCCATCGACTTCTAGATTTCGATATCCAATTTGAGGCGCAATGTTGATATAGCGACCTAGCGGTAGGATGTAATATCGCAGATGCGCGCCAAATGATTCATGCTCATTATCAAACGTTGATTGATAGTCTGCGCTGAGCGTCAACCCCGTCTGACCTAAAAATACGTCTTCGATACCAACGACAAAGCCTTCTCCATCATCAGCAGACCACACATCTATGTAGCCAAGGCGGAGGCGGGTGCGGAAACTCGGATCACGATCAATATCTGAGGCAACATCGGGAATTTCCTCTAACCAACGCTGGAAAACCGGACTCTCCTCAACCAATGTTGGATCGAGATCGAGTTGCTCAACAGTTCTCTCTATAGAATTATTGTTCTCTATATCATCAGATGAATTGGTTCTTGAATGATCTAATGATTCATTGCTGCGATCGGATGCAGGAGGCGTAGTTTGCGCGATCGCCCCTGTAGATAATGACGACAGCGGCTGAGGGATTGCTCTCCTCAAATCTTCGAGATTGGGAGTTGCCGTGATGATGTTGCCGCTCGATACTTCAGCGGTTGGAATCAGCCCATGTGACGAGGCGATCGCCGCAGATGCGGTTGAAAACTGCCATTCACAATCGTAGTGATCCGGTGTGTCGTCGTTCAGCGCCTTGGTATCGAGGCGGTAATACCAGCATTTGGGTGAATTGAGCGGGGCAGATCGTTGGGTCAATTTATCCCCATTAGCAGGGTGCTCGTCAACGGGAGATGCGATCGAAACAGATGTGAAAGTGAAAGAGACGAGAACAGGGGGCACAAACGCCGAGAGAATCGTCCAAACGTGACTGCTCCTGATCTTCAAAGTAGTCTGTGAATTCATGCATTGAGAAAAACAGTGCCAAT
>DBGGTD010000128.1:0-3113 GCA_051162585.1 Elainellaceae cyanobacterium | reverse complement strand
GTCTTCAACAATGCCCGTCCCAAACGTTTCAACTAAGATGCTAACGGGGCGAGCGACACCAATTGCATAGCTAAGCTGCACTTCACACTTTTCTGCCAGGCCAGCGGCGACAATATTTTTAGCCGCATATCGGCACGCATAGGCAGCACTGCGGTCAACTTTAGTGGGGTCTTTACCCGAAAACGCGCCGCCTCCGTGCCTTGAATAGCCACCATAGGTATCAACAATAATCTTGCGCCCCGTCAACCCTGAATCACCCTGGGGGCCTCCAATCACAAACTTGCCCGTCGGATTGACAAGAAAGCGTGTATCGGTGTCAGGTTTCACATCAATGTCGCCAAACACAGGTTCAACAACATATGTCCATAGGTCTTGTTTAATCTTCGCTTGAATAGCCGCGTCATCGACAATATCCCCGATTGTTGGGGTGTGCTGGGTTGAGATTAGAATCGTGTCGATCCCAATCGGACGGCCATCTTCGTAGAGGATGGTGACTTGAGTTTTGCCATCCGGTCGGAGATATGGAAGCTGTCCCATCTTTCTTACCACCGACAGCTTACGGGCAATTCGATGGGCTAAGCTGATAGGCATCGGCATGAATTCGGGGGTTTCATTGCAGGCAAAACCAAACATGATGCCCTGATCACCCGCACCAATCGTATCTAGCTCTTCATCACTGGCTTTCTCTCTCGCTTCGTGAGCCTGATTGACTCCCTGAGCAATATCAGGAGACTGTTCATCTAGGGCGATTAGAATCGAACAGCTATCGGACGAAAATCCATTGGTCGCGTCAGTGTAACCAATCTCAGCAATTTTGTGACGCGCCAAATCGACGTAATTAACTTGAGCTTTAGAGGAGATTTCGCCAGTAATCAACACTAAGCCAGTATTGACGACAACCTCAGCCGCGACACGGCTACTCATATCATGGGCAAGCAGGGTGTCAACGATCGCATCTGAGATTTGATCGCAAATCTTATCAGGATGGCCTTCGGTGACCGATTCAGATGTAAAAAGATAACGACGAGACAATTGAACTAACCTCTCCTATAAGAGATGAAGACAACTAGATTGACCATCGTAGCCCTCAAGCTGGCGCTTTCTTAGAAAAACCCCGGGCTTCGAGCTAGACATCAATTTCAATTCGGAACATTAGGAAGGAGATTAGCACAATTCTGAATTCTTCAGATAAATATGAACGATTTTGTTCTCCTCCTACGGATTTATTGGGGACTGGTTTAGCTCGACCTAATCGGCATGATTGTCAGCGAACAACCCGAATGTCACTGCATTGATCTGCAAGAACATCGGCCTGAGTCAAATCGATTGAGCGACTCCATCCCCAGGTCACTCCGATACATCCTGCCATCTTAGCAGCATGAGCAAGCTGAATATCAGCTTGGGAGTCTCCGATTAATAGAGTTGTCTGAGGTGAAACCATCAGGTCTTTGCATGCCAAGTCTACTAGTCGCGGATCAGGTTTTGCAGGCCCCTCATCCACTCCCATTTGAAGTTGAACGAGGGGGCCTAATCGATAGTGGTTGACAAACTCGTTAACATTATGGGTTGTATCAGACGACAGAATGCCCAGCTTCAATCCTGCATGTGACAATTGCGTGAGCAAGTCAACCGCACCGTCGAATAAGGGCGTTTGCTCTGCTTTGGAGTTCATGTAGCGATCGGCTTCTTCAAAGGCATTGCGCACGATGTTGAGAGATTCAATCCAGTCTCGTCCGGTCTCTGCAACATATGCCGCTGCAGCAATCTCATTCTCGATTCGGGTACCCACGGCTAGTAGCCCAGCAGGATTCATATCACTGCTGTCGATACCAAACGCCATGAGTAATGGCTCTTGAACCCCTGGTATCTGAGCATCAATCAAGCGCGATCGCTTTTGCCCCAAATTTCGTAGAAACTCGTAAGAATCGGCCAGAGTACCATCTTTGTCAAACAAAACAGCCTGGATGTTATAAAAATCTTTGGTATTGCATCGAAGCGTAACCACAGGACATCGGACTCCTTCAGCACAACAAAAAAGGAGGCGAATAGCACCTCCTTTCAATCAACCAGTCTAGCGTTTGGCATGTAGGCTAGTTTGGCGATGTCGAAACTTAACGCTCTATTCGGCTTCTTCTACCGCAGACACCTCAACATCGTCTGTATTAGCTGGTTCATCAGACGTGCTAATGGGTTCGCCCGATTGAGCTTGTTGCTGCTGCATCATGCGCTCCCGATATTTAGCAGCCATCTCTTCAGCTTTTTCGTACACTAGGTCTGGATTTTTGACCATATCTCCAGGTTCAGGTTCGAGTTGCTTAGTCGACAGCGAAATGCGTCCTCGTTCAGCATCCAAATCAATGATCATGACCTTCACTTCGTCATTGACATTAAACACGCTGTGTGGAGTATCAATGTGATCATGAGAAATTTCAGAGATGTGGAGCAAGCCGCTCACACCGCCGATATCGATAAATGCGCCGTAGGGTTTCAGACCGCGAACCGCTCCTATAACAACCTCGCCAACCTCAAGGCGGTTCATCTTACGCTCAACCAACGCTCGGCGGTGGCTAAGAACTAAGCGATTGCGATCTTCATCGACTTCCAAAAACTTTAACGGCAGCTCTTCAGCCACTAGATCTTCCTTGGGCTTACGGGTGCTGATATGAGAACCCGGAATAAATCCTCGAAGCCCTTCAATTCTAACCAAAGCGCCGCCCCGGTTCGTCGCGAATACAGCGGAGCGAACAGTTGCATCTTCAGTTTGAAGCTGACGCACTCGTTCCCAGGCTCTCATATATTCGATTCGGCGAATTGAAAGCGTCAACTGACCATCTTCATTCTCATCAGTCAGGATGAAAAATTCACGCGTTTCGTTGGATTGCAAGACCTCATCAGGATCATCGATTCGGTTAATTGACATCTCCTGAATCGGGATATAAGCTGCTGTCTTAGCACCGATGTCAATCAGCGCACCCCTTGGCTCAAGACTGAATACCGTACCAGGCACGATATCACCAGGACTAAAATGATAGTCGTATTTATCGAGCAAGGCTGCAAAATCTTCGTGAGTAAAACCGATATCTGGCTTTTCCTGATTGACCATGCTAAGAATT
>DBGGTD010000127.1:0-5337 GCA_051162585.1 Elainellaceae cyanobacterium | reverse complement strand
CACCGATAGCGGATCAGCGTCACCATTGAGAATGACATCCAAGACAACCACAGCAAGAATGGCACCCACCGGGTCAACTAAAACGCCTTCGCCCTCCAATAATGCTGAAACCTGACGGTCAACCTTTACCTGCTTGAGCAGCGGGCTGATCACCGTTGGACCTGTCACGACCACCAACGACGCATACAGAAACGCAAGTGACCACGGAAACTCACTGAACCAGTGGGCAGCCATGCCGCCTCCGATCAGGGTGATCAGCGTTCCAAAGGTCACTAGATTTTGAAGACTGCCTGACACTCGTCCCAAATCTCTGAGCTGAAGGTTGAGCCCTCCTTCAAACAAAATCAGCGCAACGGAGAGCGCCACAATCACTTCTAGGCCAACTCCGAGCATGTTGGGATGCAGCAAGCCGATGCCATCAGACCCAAGTAAAATGCCAAAGAAAAGCAAAAACACAATACTGGGGACTTTCAAATAGTCGCCCAATACTTGAGCCGTAATGCCTGCAATAATCGTAATAACAATTTGCAGCGTGATCTCAAAGGGTGCATCCATAGGTCTTACTAGGAAGTCTTTCAGTTCAACGCTGCACTAGCTTGGTTGTGTGTCATGATTTTGAGGGAATAGCCAACCCAGCACTCTTCCAACTTGCTTCCAGAGAATCACTTGGCAGACTAACAAAAAAATCATGATAGTGGAGGTATTAACGTCCAGGTTCTTCTAACGATAGGGAAATGTTGCTAGGGACACAATTTACCAAGCATATCATCCAGCGAAACGATTCGAGTCTTTCTCAAACTTAAAATTTAGTCTAGCTCAACATTTACCAAGCTACAGTCCTACATTCATCATCCTTATGAGAGTTGCAGTAATTTGGGGATCAACTATACAGAATCTTTAACCAGAAGATAGTAGAAACGCCCGCGTGAATTGACTAAGCCCGCGCGATCGCCTGCGGATTGCCCTGTACCCATAAAAATGTCGACCCGACCCGCTCCACGAATAGCTCCTCCCGTATCTTGATCGAGAACGTATCGGCTAACCCATCGAGACTCTAACTCCGACTCACTCGAATCTGATGATAGGGGCAGGTGAGTTTGAATGAGAGCGAGGGCTCCCGGCGGCATGATTGATTTATCGGTTGCAATGGATCGTTCCGCCGTCACCGGGACGCCCAAACTTCCGGTGGGTGGAGCGCCGAAGGTTTCTCGAAAGAAAACGAACCGATTATTGCGGGAAAGATACGAGTTGAGATCCGCAGGGTAGAAACGAAAATAATCTATAACCGCAGGCAGACTCAACTCTGCCTCAGGAATTTTGCCATCATTGACCAGCTCTCGCCCGATACTAGTGTATGAATACTGGGTGCGTCCAGCGTAGCCTATGCTCATTGTAGTCCCGTCTGTAAGCTGGAGCCGAGCGGAGCCCTGCACCTGGACGAGAAAGGCCTCTAGGCGATCGCGCAACCAGACTAGCTCCAGACCTCTGAGCCGTCGGTCACTCTGCAACCCGTCATCGCCTTCGAGCTGGCTCCGAGTGGGGTGTGGATCAGGCCAGGTTTCGATATCGGGTGGAAGACGATACAGCGGATATCGATAGTCTGCTGTGGGGGTTCGGCTGGCTTGATAGGTGGGTTCAAAATAGCCCGTAAACTCAACGGTTCCTAGGCCGTCAGTCCCAATCGATTGATACAAATCAAATTCTCTCAAGACAGCCGCTTGCAAAGCCTCTGGAGACGGAGACATCACGACGAGCTGTCGAAATCTTTCTAAACTGCGCTGCACGCGGTCCAGCGTGAACCCCGGAATAGCATATTGAGCATAGACCTGAGTAGCCGCCGGGGTTTGGAGATAGCGTAGGGAATGATCGATGGATTGAAGGAGTCGATGGCGATCGCCCGTTTGTGACGCATGCCCCCAAATCTGCTCATCCCAACCTAGGTGCTCATTGTCATGGACTGCTGAACCAGACAGTTGACGGATAAGGACAGAATTATCCCCGCTCACTTGGGCGATCGCAACCCTGTTTCCAGGAAAAATAGCAAGCCCAATTGCTATCAAAGCTAGCTTTGTCCACATATCAAAATTATTGAGTTCCGATGCGTCTACATGTTGCACTAATGCCGATTGCATCCATATCGACTGATTAAACTCCTTAGCCGGATTGAGCAACCCGGAGCAAAAACGATCCGAATCAAAATCGTTCGACGCTAGAGCTAAAGATTGGTTCGACCCGAATGGCAATCACACTAGACGGACGAACCACCATATATTCGCCCTGAATATTCTTAATCGGGACGCTGATAAACTCGCTGGAGCTGGATTTGGGCACCAACTCACTGCTATACCACTTCTGAAAATCTTGGATGCTCGGAAAACGGACTTCTTCTCGATGTCCGCCCTCCATAAAGAGATGAACTGCGTATTCACTAGGACTTCTTGGCATAGGAAATCAATACCCCTGATACCTCAACAATAATAATCATCAACGTATTCTTAATCAAAGCATTTACTGAATCAAATTGAATCGTTTGAGCTGCGTTTCTAGAGTTTGGGGCAAGAGTTTATGGAGTTCTGTCTTGTTGCGAAACTGAAGACGACTTTGGCTGGGCAGATCAAACGGAAACTGTCCTCCGATGTCTGGACGCTCCATATGAGTGAGAAGCAGTTGTTCGGATCGCTTGCACTGTAAAGCATATCCAACCTCAACACAAACATTAGGACTAGGAATCAACTGGAGTGGTGAATCATTGATATAGAGAATGGGAGTCGCATCTGCGATGAAAAGCAGACTCTTACGGATCTTGCGCATCAAAGTGCTGCTGAGACGTATGGGGCCATCACTAAGCCGATGAGATTCTTCAAGGGTCAATGGCAAGCGCGATCGCCGATTGAATTTTTCGATAAAGACCTGAAGCTCATTCCGCAGCAAATCGCCCGATTCTGGATATTCGGTTTGGTAGCAGAAGAAAATAATCGGATCGAGATGCGCCATGACCTCCTGTTTCGTAAAGTAAATTTCATGGCTGATTAAATCAATATTGGAGATAGAATAGCCTCCACTTCCTTCAATGTAGAATTCGATGATTTCCCCTTCGAGATAGCGCTGAAACCATGCAGACTGTTTGACCTCGTCGCTATCATCCAAGAAATCTGCCCGCAACGCAGATTTCAGGAGACTATTTTTGCTCAGCCGAAGATCATGAGGGCGCTTCTCAAGCTCTTGAATCGGCTCATATTCGTGGAGATACCACGCCTTCAGTGCAATAATCGCCATGACCTGTTGCTTGCCAGTCTAGTTGCTTGTATCTCTCATAATTTAAGACCAGCCGACGAGTCAATGCGTAAAATCTTTCTTATATTTGGGAAATGAGGTGAAAAATCAGAATTTCAGGGATAAATCCGAAGTTAGAGGATGCTTGAAAAGTCCTGCTTTTCGGTTCAACCCATCCGGGATTTCTATATTCAAAAAATTAACAGGATTCTTAGAGCATCCCCTAAGTAATCTCTGCATCAAATCTCATTTAATTAAGACGTGTTTAGTTTAAATTGGCAACAGCACCACAACCATACTCGCTGAGCGATTTTCTCTCCTTAATCTAGAACCTTTGGAGATGAGTGAGTTGGCAATCAATTGCCATCGTCTAACTACATTGCTCCCCAATAAACAGACGAGAAAATATCAGCTTTCTGTTTAGGTGCTGTTGGTATTGAGCGAGACAGATTTGAACAAAACAGCGCTTTTACCTCTTCTACTAGGTTGTATGAACTAGCTAGTTTTGCGTGAACTAGCTTTGTGAACTTGGCTGTTTAATCTGCCAGGTGAAGCCCTTGACTTCAATTTCTAATATGAAGCAATTGCTCATGGGGATCAAGGCTTTGAAATTAAAATTTACCTCGATTGAGCGCTTGCTATTCAGCGATGAGAAGGGCGATCTCAATTTTTTTGCGAAAACTCTCCTGCCCTTGAGACTGCTTTGCGATCGCTCGCAGTGACTCTTAAATAGTCATCGCAAATGATGGTTTAGTCATTGCGAACGCAGTGACGCAATCTCTGAATGCCTCATTTGGTATGCTCCCGATGAGGCGAACCAAATCTGGCAGTTATAGAAACTTTCTAGCTCCTCGCAGAATAAATCGTCAGGCCCACTTTAAACATCCTCTAAGAACCCTTTAACTAGGTGGCCTGACTATTGATAAAACACCGACAGATTTTGGAATTCAAGAACTAGAAACCCCACTAATTATTAACTGCTGATTGTTAGCAGTTAACCAGAATTAATTCGCAATGCCATTGCGATCGCCGCGAAGCAATCCCAGTTGCCTTAGTGACTAAATTTCTCTTGACAGAGATGCGTTCCGAAGGAACGCGACGCGAACGCGGAACGCAGGCTATACATCAACCCGTTGTACGGCGCACATGATCTAAGATTTGCTGCTTTCTTTGGCCATTGGGTTGGGGCGATCGCTTGATAAAATCTCCTGTGCTCCGAGCGAGATGCTCCATGATTCGCTTCTTACGGTCATCCACCGTTGCCATACATATCCTCTAAGTAGCTTCGATATTGAAAATTATAGTTAATTCTTAAATTTTGTGAAGCAATAAACCAAGCAATAAACCAAGCAATAAGGCTTTAATCTCTATCCTGAACAGGAGTTGTTCTCGAACATGATTCTAGTCATGTAACTTTTGAGGCGATCCATGTAAACCATTAATAAGTTTAAGTAAGCATAGACTCAATGAGAACTAAGCAAAAACCTGCCATGGCGTTCACGTCTTTCGGCTGTAATTAAGCGCTCCTAAATTAAGCGCTCCTAGTTACAACCCCTCTTTGACAATCTCTAGGATGACTCGATGGTTCACCTAAAGAAGATCCCGCATGAAAACATCATTGACTCTACAATCTCCTGCTAAACCGAATTCTAAAGCGCAAACAAATCTTATTTTGCTAATTGGCAACGAAGATAATTTTTCTAAGACTCTGGTACAAGAACTAGGATGCGAAGGATATGCGGTCGCTGTCGCCTACGGTGATATTGATGGCTTAGTCAAAGTACATCGAATCCATCCAAGCCTCATTATTTTAGACTGGTTTCTTCATGGCTTTTCTAGTCTCGATTTTTGCCAACGCCTGCGTGCAGCAGGACGCGCAATTCCACTCATTTTGCTGACACCTGACGATCAAGTAGGCGATCGCATCGCAGGGCTCGATGCAGGCGCTGACGACTGTATCTCAAGACCATTTTCACTAGAAGAACTGCTTGCGCGCGTTCGAGCACGTCTACGCCGAAGTCATAGTGATAATGTAGATACCTTGTGCTTCGAAGACCTCATGCT